>JBAVZT010000374.1:0-31443 GCA_049588955.1 Rhodanobacteraceae bacterium
CGTCCGCCAACAACCGTGCCGCGGCGAAGTCGGCGCTGAATGGCGTGCTGGTGCGCTGGGCATGGCCGCCGAGCACGATGCGCCCGGCTGCGTCGACGGCGACACTATTGGCACTGTCGTCATTGCCGGGGCCAAGATCGAATCCAACGGTCGCGCGGCCGGTCAGATTGAAAGAGGTGTCGTAGCTGCCGTCACTGAGCAGACGTACTACCGCAAAATCCGGATTGTTCGTGCCGGTATCGGCAGCGCCGGCCGCGAGGATGCGACCGTCAGGCTGCACGGCGAGCGCCATGGCATAGTCCTGATTACTGCCGCCCAGGTCGAACGCGATCGTCACCTTGCCGGTGCCTGCGCCAAATGTCGTGTCGAGCGCACCGTCGCTGTCGAGTCGCGCGACCGCGAAATCCTCGTTGGCGTTGGCGGGCGTGGTCGTTCCGGCGACGACGATGCGGCCGTCCAGCTGCAAGGCAATGCCGTTGCAATTGTCGTCGGCGCCGGAAAAGTCGACGCCGACCTGTCCATTGAAGTTGAAGCTCGTGTCGAGCGCGCCGTCCGCAGTAAAACGCGCGATGAAGAAATCACGACCGGATGGCCCGTTGGTGAGGCGCGTGCTGCAAATCAGGATGCGGCCATCGGGCTGCACGGCGATGTGTGTTGCCGCGCTGCCGTCGGTAATGCCCGCGAGCGCCAGACCCGCGTCTCCGAAGCCGGGGTCGAGATCGCCGTCGTCGGCCAACGCCTGAGTCGTGCTGGCGATCATCAGGGCGGCCGTCAACGCGATGATGGACTTGGCGATCATGGCTGTTCTCCTTGGGGCTCGCAATGGTCCGCGCGGACCTGACAGGGCGATCGTTAAAGCGCGGGCCGTTTCTTGCGCGCGGGTGCGCGCCGTGCCCTTCAATACGCAGGGGGAAGCCGAAAACGACACGCCGGCATGAAACCGGATCGCGGGGCGTTATCGGGAATCGCGGTGTGCGCGGACTTCGTCGATTGCCGAACGTGCGATGCGTTCGACCCGCTCGCGCGTCGGTTTGGCCAGCAGTGCGCGCATGCGCGTGTCGATCTCGGCTGCATCGAGTGCTGCGTGTTCCGCCAGGGTTGCCGCCAGGGCGTGGCCGAAGCTGTCGAATACGAGACCGTACGCGATCGCGTGCAGCACGCCACCGCCGAGCGTACCGAGACCCGGGAACGCCTTGAGCGCATTGCCCGCGATCGCGAGCACGAGCGCGCTGGTGTTGCGAACGGTGAGACCCAGACGCTTGAGCAGCGCGTCGACATCGATGTCGCGCGCGGGAACGCCGTGAATGCGTGCGAGTTCACGTACCAATGCGGTGCCGAGCGCACCCTGGATCAGGATGTCGCTGCCCGGCGCGACCGCGGCCAGTGCACCGACGATCGCCCGACGCGTGTAGCGTGTCACTGCCGCCTCCGACTCCCGCACGGCGGCAGCGCGTGCGACCTCGTCGCTGCGTGCGTCGATGCTGACCAGCATCGCGGACTCGCGGGCCGGTTCCAGCGCCGCCGCGCCCGCTCTCGTCAAATGCTCGAGTGCTGCAACAAGCGCGGCAATATCCGGCATGCGTTCACGTTCGACGCGCTCGATCCGGCCGTCAGCCAGGGTTCGCTCGTAGCGTTCGCGGCCGCCCGCGCTGATCGCGACGATTGCATCGGCGCGTCCGCGCGATCGCGCGGAAAATGCGCGCAACAATTCCGTGCGCTCGGCCTCGTCGAACAGATCGGCCTTGTTCAGCGCGAGTATCAACGGTTTGCCGAAATCGGCGAGCCAGTCGACTTCGGACATCTGTGCGCGGGTCAGATCGGCGGCGGCGAGGTACACGACCGCATGCGCGCGCAGGGCTTCTTCGCGCGCCAGTTGCTCGCGCACGCGGCCGTCGATTTCATTGCTGCCCGGCACATCGGCGAGGATAAGGTTACGGCCGCTCACGAGGCGCCCGCGGTAGTGCGTCACTTTTCGCGTGGTACCCCCGCGCACATCGATTGCCGGTGCCGCTTCCGGCGCCAATGCGCGTATCAGGCTGGACTTGCCGGTGCTGATTTCACCGAACAGGGCGACGTAGATCTGGCCGCTTTCGCGGCGGTGATCCAGTTCCACCAGTTCGCGCTCGAGCTCGGTGGTTGCGCTCCGGCGCCGTCGCAAGTCGTCCAGGCGAGCTTCGACCGCTCCTCGGGTGGGCGGCTCGCGCATCTTGCGTGACGCCGGCGGGCCGCGTCGCAGGATTCGCCAGAACAGCCAGAGCAGCGCCAGCAGTGCGAGGGCGATGGCGACAATCAGCGGCAGGCGCAGCCACGGCGGCAGGTCGGCCACGCGCTGGTAGAACGTGATCACGTCGTTGAGCACACCGATGAGAAGGCCGAGCAGCAAAGCGCCGCCGATCGCCAGTGCGGCGAGGACAATCAGGCGCAGCGGAAAACGCGAGCGCGGCATGAGGTATGGCGGACCCTGTCGGCGATTCAGGCGATTCTAGAACCTATCGCCCCGGTCCATGTGTGGAATGGCCGTCTTGCGCAGTTGGTTTCCCATCCATGTGAGCCCGTGGCACCATGGGGTCCGGGGAGAATTCGCATGGTTCGATTGCTCGTGCTTTCGCTGTTCGCACCGGCTATTGCCGCAGTTGCGAAACCGCCGCCGTCGGCGCCGCAGTTCGTCAACCTCGGTGTCAAAGACGGATTGCCGTCCAGCGTCGTCAATCAGGTCGATCAGGACCGGGACGGGTTCATCTGGTTCGCCACACACGACGGACTCGCGCGCTACGATGGGGTGGATTTCCGCGTGTTCCGCAACCAGGTGTCCGACCCGGCGTCGCTGGCCGCAAACGATATCGCTACCTTGCTGGTCGATTCGAAAGGCCGCTTGTGGTGCGGGGGTGATGCAACCGGGCTCAACCGCCTTGACGACGACGGCGTGCACTTCCACCACTGGCACCATGTGCCGAACGACCTGACCACGCTGGGCAGCGACGATGTCTGGGCGCTGGCCGAGGACAAGGCCGGCACGATCTGGGTCGGTACCTATCTCGGTGGACTCAACCGGCTCGAACCGGACGGCCATTTTCTGCATGTCGATCACGACGACGAGAATCCGGACTCGCTGGGTTCGAACACCGTTCTGACGCTGGCCGGCGATGCGCAGGGGCGAATGTGGATCGGTACGGATGCGGGCGTCGACGTACGCGAGAAAGATGGTCGTATTGTCCATGTCAGCGTGCCGCCGCTGGACGCACGCCCCGGCCGATCTCTGGTGCTCGCGCTTGAGGCGGATGCGGAAGGCAGCATGCTGGTAGGCACGAGCAAGGGCCTGTTCCGCATCGGGGCCGACTTGCGGTATCTCGGCGAAGTGGCGGCGACGACACCGCCTCTGGGGGTGGTGTCGCTGGCGCACGACGCCAAAGGCGCGTTGTGGATCGGGACCTACCATGGCTTGGCCCGACAGGATGCCGGTGGACTGCATCGCTACGAACCGGGAGAGGGCACGCCGGGCACGCTGCCCGGCACGCGCGTCACCGATATTCTCGCCGATGCCGAAGGCGGCATCTGGTTCAGTCTGTTCGACGGCGGCGTTGCGCGGCTGACGCCGCATTCGCGCAATTTCGCCGGGTTCCGGCATCGCATCGGCGATCCATCGAGCCTGTCCGCGCCGCAGGTGCACGCGTTGGCGGTCGCCGCAGATGGAGCCATCTGGGTGTCCAGCGGTCGTGACGGACTTGATCGCATCGATCCGGCCGATGGTCATATCGCACACTGGGCAGAGCGCCTGCATGGCTTGACCCATGTGGTCTGGTCGATCCTGCCGCAAGGGTCCGATCGATTGTGGATCGGACATGCCGAGGGACTGCGCCTCGTGGCTCTGGACGGAACCGGGACCATCGATTTGCCGGTGAACTCACGCCGGGCCGACGCATTGCCGCCGGGTTACGTCGATCATCTGGTGCGCGCCGGGGACGGCAGCGTCTGGGCCAGCGCGCACGGCGGAGGAGTCGTCCATATCGCGGATGTCGGCGAGAAGATCCTTCGTCGCTATACGCCGGCCGAACACACGCTCGGTGATGCCGACATAACCACACTCGTGCTGGACGACAACGACAGGCCATGGATCGCGACCAGTACCGGTGTCGAGCGCTACGACCCGGCGAGCGATCGCTTCATCGACGTTGAAGGGTCGCCCGGGAAACCGGTCTACTCGATCGCTTTCACGGCCGGCGACGGGTTGTGGCTGCATCGCCAGGGCGCGCTCGAACATTATCGTCTCGGCGCCGGCGCGATGAATCGGGATGAGCGTCTGGATGCGCGGTCCGGTTGGCCGACCCTCAGTGGCGGCGATATCTCGGTCGCGTCCGACGGCAGCGTCTGGGTGACGTCGCCGCGCGGCCTTTGGCGCGTCGATGGTCGCAGTCGCGCGTTGCATCATTTCGGGCTGAACGATGGATTGCTCAGCCCCGAGTTTCTGGTTGGCGCGCTCGCGCGCAGCAGCGACGGCACGCTGTACGCCGGAACGCTGGCCGGAGTCGTCGCTTTCGATCCAACCGCGTTGCAACTGGACTTGCCGCCGCCGCCGGTCCGGCTGGTGGCGCCCAAGGTGCGCCGTGGTCGTGAGGTTATCGCTCTCGATCCCGCGTTACCCGTCGTGTTGCGATACGACGACCGCGACCTCGATGTCGTCGCGCGCGCCTTGTCCTACGCCAACCCGGCAGCCAACCGCTACCGCTTTCATCTGGCCGGTTTCGACAGCGGATGGGTCGCCAGCGATCACGGCGAGCGTGTGTATTCGCAGTTGTTGCCGGGCCGATACACCCTCGACGTTCGTGCCGCGAATGCCGATGGCATCTGGGGTGGCATCGAGCATCCACTGGAGATTTCCGTTGCCGCGCCACCGTGGGCAACGCCCTGGGCGTATCTGCTGTATGCGCTGGTCACGTTGCTCGTGGCAATCGCGATACTCGGTGCCTGGCGAACGCGCATACGGCGGCGTCATCTGCTGCTGCTTGCCGAGGAGCGGCGTCACGATGCGGAGAAGCTTGCCGATACCAAGTCGGCGTTTCTCGCCACGATGGGGCATGAGATACGCACTCCGCTGACCGCCGTGCTTGGCATGACCGAGCTGTTGCTCGGCACACCACTCGATCAGCGCCAGCGCGAGTACGCCGATGCGATTCAGCAATCCGGCGAACTGTTATTGCGACAGGTCAATGACAGCCTTGATCTGGCGCGTATCGACGCAGGCAAACTGGCACTGGAATCGGCGCCGTTCGATCCGCGCGTGCTGCTGCAGGAGGTGATTGCGCTGGAACGGCCATTGGCGTTGTGCAAGGGCCTGACACTCGACGTCAACATGACCGATGACGCGCCGGATCGCGTGCTCGGCGATGCGCTGCGTCTCAAGCAGGTCCTTTTGAATCTGGTGAACAATGCACTGAAGTTCACCGAACGCGGTGGTGTCCGGTTGACACTCGCCCGCGCGCACCCCCATGGAGTGGTGGTGCGTGTGCTCGACAGCGGTCCGGGGATGACCGCGGAGGTCCGGGCCCGTCTGTTTCGGCGCTTCGAACAGGCCGACGATGGCGTTGCGCGGCGTCACGGCGGCAGCGGGCTCGGGCTTGCCATCTGCCACGAACTGGTGCAGCTGATGGGGGGCGAGATCGAACTCGCCAGCGAGCCGGGTCGTGGCAGCGAATTCCTGGTGCGCCTGCCGCTGGTCGATGTCGCCGATGGATCGGAGGACCCGACGCCACCTCGAACGGCGGTGCCGGGACACGCACCGGCCGGACTCGATATCCTGCTGGTCGAGGACGATGCCGTTGTGGCGCGTGTGATCGGCGGTTTGCTCGAAAGCAGCGGACATCGCGCGTGCCACGTACCGAACGGGCTGGCGGCATTGTCCGAACTCAAGCGGCGCCCCTTCGACCTTGCGCTGCTTGATCTTGATCTGCCGGGTGTCGACGGATTGGCGCTCGCGCACCTGATTCGCAATGGCGAGACCGGCGCGGCGCATCTTCCGCTGGTTGTGGTGACTGCGCGTTCCAGCGGTGACGAGCAGGAACGCTGTCAGGCGGCCGGAATCGACGGCTTCTTGCGCAAACCGCTGACGCGCGCGGCGCTCGACGCGGAAATCGCGCGATTGCTGTCGCCGGGCCGGCCGATCGTGCGCGCGCAATTCGACGAGGGTCGTGGTTAGGAAGCTTGCGTGGCGCTGAGCTCGTGCACGGCATCGACGAGAACGGCGACGCGATCGGGATCGACATCCGGCGTCACGCCGTGACCGAGGTTGAACACATGGCCCGGGTGCGGACCGAAACTTTCCAGCGCGCTCCGCACTTCGGAACGGATTCTTTCAGGCGAGGCATGCAGCACGGACGGATCAACGTTGCCTTGCAACGCGACGCGCCCGCCGATGCGTGAACGTGCGTCGCCGAGCGTAACGGTCCAGTCAAGACCAAGCGCATCGCAGCCGCTGTCGGCCAGACGTTCGAGATGGCCATTGGCGCCCTTCGAAAACAGGATCAGCGGGACATCGCGTGTCGTCGCATCGGATTTCAGCAGGGCGGTAACCTGATTGAGCGCGCGCAGCGAGAATTCCTGGAACTGCGCCGGTGAGAGCAGCCCGCCCCAGGTGTCGAACACCATCAGTGTCTGCGCGCCGGCTGCGACTTGCGCGGACAGATACCGCGCAACCGAGCGCGCGAGTGTATCGAGCAGGCGATGCATGCTGGCCGGATCGTCCCACGCCAGCGTTTTGGCGCGCGCGAAGCTGCTCGAACTTGCGCCTTCAATCATGTAGCACGCCAGCGTCCACGGGCTGCCCGCAAATCCGATCAGCGGCACGCGATCGGCCAGTTCGTGGCGAATCAGGCTTACCGCGTCGGTGACATAACGCAAGTCCGATTCGATGTCCGGCACTCCGAGCTTGGCGATATCGGACGCGCTGCGCAATGGGCGATGAAACCTGGGCCCCTCACCATCGACGAAGTGCAGGCCCAGGCCCATGGCGTCGGGAATCGTCAGGATGTCCGAAAAAAGGATGGCGGCATCGAGCGCGAATCGGGCCAGCGGCTGCAGTGTTACCTCGCAGGCCAGTTCGGGTGTCTTTGCCAGCGCCAGGAAACTGCCGGCGCGCGCGCGCGTGGCGCGGTATTCGGGCAGGTAGCGACCGGCCTGACGCATGATCCAGACTGGCGTCATGTCGACCGGCTCGCGTCTGAGCGCGCGCAACAGGCGGTGATCGGGAATCGGGTTCGGCATGGATGTTTCGATGTGTTACCGGCGATTCGGCACAGGCGGCATGATATCCGGTGTGGCGCGGGACGCCATGGCAGGGCAAACAGGACCGCCACAAGACGGCCACAGTGGATTTTTCGGCAGCGCGATAGCGTGATCGCGCCTGCGCGGACTTGTCTCGAAGCTTCTAGCCCTGTCGGAACATGACCTGGAAGCCGCGACGAATCTGTGCGTCGCGTACGTGTTCGAATGCATCGAACGCTTCGTCGCGGTCGAGATAGACTTCGCGCCGGCTGGCGCTGCGACCACCGGGTCGGCCCCATTCGCGATACAGCGTCCACCCGCCAAGCAGGTCCTGCTCCAGCACGATCTGATAATAACGCGGCGCCTCGTCGAGCGATGCCTGGGTCTGCATGAATATCCGCATCGTGCGATTGTAGTGCGAGTCGCCATGCCGGCGGACAAACCTTGCGTTGCGAATGCGTCTGAAGCGCCTTCGATGCGAGCGAACCCACTGCGTCCGACTCCGCCACTGCGCCGCGCGAGGGGCCTTCCATGCAACCTCGGCAGTCTTGCACTGGTCCGGACCGCCGCAATCACCTCCGTCCATACGATCGATGCGGCGTTCACGCTCAGGTGAAGACGGGTCCTTCGGTTTGCCCGGCTCCGTGAAGCCGTTGACGCTTACCGTGCGTCGTCGATTACCGCGCGCAGGTCGGATTCGGCGACGTTCGCGGCGATTTCAGCGCGACCTGCACCGCGCCATAGAACCAGGCGCAATTGACTGCCGACCGTCTTCTTGTCCAGGCGCATGCGCGCGAGCAACGCATCGGGGCTGATGCCGTCCGGAATCGCGGTTGGCAGTCCGCAGCCAGCGAGCGCGCGTTCCAGGCGCTCCGTGTCGGCGTCGTCGGACCATCCGATCCGGGCTGACAGTTGTGCCGCAAGATGCATGCCGATCGCAACCGCTTCGCCATGCAGTACGGCACCGTAGCCGCATTCGACCTCGATCGCGTGCGCGAACGTGTGGCCGAAATTGAGCAAGGCACGCTCGCCGTGCTCGCGTTCGTCGCGAGCGACAATCGCGGCCTTGTGGCGGCAGCTGCGTGCAACCATTTCGGACCGCAACGCAGGTGAACCGTCAATCAATTCGTCCGCATGATTCTCGATCCAGTCCAGAAACCGGGCATCGGCAATGGCGCCGTACTTGATCACTTCGGCCAGACCCGAACGCAGTTCGCGTGCGGGCAGCGTATCCAGCGTGGTGGTATCGGTGATTACCGCGCGCGGTTGGTGGAATGCGCCGACCAGGTTCTTGCCGTGGCGAAGGTTGACACCGGTCTTGCCACCGACCGCCGAATCGACCATCGCGAGCAGGCTGCTCGGTATCTGCACGAAGTCGACACCGCGCATCCAGGTCGCGGCGGCGAACCCGGCCATGTCACCGATGACGCCGCCGCCGAGAGCGATCACGCAGACATCGCGCGTTGCGCCGAGTGCGGCCAGCGCATCGTAGATGACTTCCACGTTCGCGAGCGTCTTGTGCGCTTCGCCGTCGGGGAGGATCGCGGCTGCATGCGCGAGACCGTCCAGACCGGACTGCACGCGTTCCAGATAGAGCGGCGCTACGGTTTCGTCGGTAACCACGAGTACGTGATGTCCGGTCAGCATCGCTCGCCATCCGGCCGCGTCGGCGAGCAGGCCGGCGCCGATCAGGATCGGATAGCTTCGATCATCGAGTGTTACGTCGATGGTGATCATGCCGACACATGGGTGCCGCTGCGTTGCCAGCTCGACTCGACGAGATCGAACACACGCTGCGCCTGCCGGACGCCGTTGCCGATGCCGTTGCAAAAGACGTGCAAATCGGCGATTGCGGCGTACAGCGGATTGCGCTCCGCGGCGAGCTGTTGCAGCCGTTGGTGGCGATCGGGCCCGGCCAGCAAGGGTCGGCGGCGGTCGCGCGCAAGCCGGCTCAGTTGCGCTTCCGGGTCGACATCCAGCCAGACGACAAATCCGCGTGTCCTCAAGACGCGTCGATTTTCCTCGTGCAGCACTGTGCCGCCACCCGTTGCGAGGACCAACCCGCTCCCGGCGGCGAGTTCGGTCAGCACGGCGGTTTCGCGAGCGCGAAAGCCGCACTCGCCTTCAACGTCGAACACCAGATTCACGCTCGCCCCGGTACGCGCTTCGATTTCCTGATCCAGATCATGGAACGGCAAACCCAGCAGCGACGCAGTGTGGCGGCCGATCGTGGTCTTGCCGGCTCCCATCGGGCCAATGAAGAACAGGTTCGGCGATGGGTTCATGGAAGGGATGCTAGCAGCACTCACAGGCTGCGATCCCGTATCCTGAGCGTCGGCATCGACCTCGACGTGCAAATTCCTTGCAGTTGCGGCATGTTTTTACGACTTGATCTTTGCGCTTCACCGAGGCTTTGCCGCGCGCGACTCAACGAGCTGCGCAGCGACGGCCATCACGACCCACACAGAGCGTTGCTGACACATGTTGCGATTCATTCTCATTTTCATGGTCTGCCTCGCGGTGCTGTTCACGCTCGAGTTGCTCGAACCGGTGGATCGGTACGTGATCGTACCGTTCACGACGGTCATCGCGAATATCTGCGCGTGGCTGGTCGGCGCGTTCGATGCCCACGTCATCGTGGAGGGCAAGGTGATCCGAAGCGCGACCAACGGATTCGCGATTTCGATCGAGCGCGGCTGCAACGGCGTGGAGGCGGTGATCATCCTGGTTTCGGCGATGCTCGCATTTCCCGCAAGCTGGAAGCGCAAGCTGGTCGGAATCGGACTCGGCTTTCTGGCCATTCAGGCGCTCAATCTGGTGCGCATCATCAGCCTTTTCTATCTCGGCCAATGGAACCGCACCTGGTTCGACTGGTTTCACCTGTATCTGTGGCAGGCGTTGATCGTTCTCGACGCTCTGGTGGTGTTTCTCGTCTGGTTACGGGCGTTGCCCCGGGTACCCGATCGCGGCGGGTACCCACCCGGGCCGGCCGGTGCCGACGAGATCCGCGATGCGAGCTGAACAGCTCGCAGAGACGAATGCCGCGGTCTCCGAGTGCTTTGTTATAGTGACCGCGCACCACATGCAAGGAGTACTGCCATGTCCGTCACAAAGATCATCGAGCTCAACAGTTCCTCACCGAAAGGCATCGAAGACGCGGTGCAGAAAGGACTTCACAAGTTGTCCAAGACGGTCAAGAACATCAAGTCCGCGTGGGTCAACGAGATCAAGGTCGCCACCGGCGACGACGGTACCGTCAGCGAATGGCGCGTCAACATGCGCATCAACTTCATTGTTGACTAGCCGTTTGCCATCGCGATGCAGAGAGCATCGCACGCGGATCGATCACGACGACGTGCCTGATGTTCTTGTCGCGCGTACATGACGTGCGCGATCAATCTCGATCGTTACGTCGGCGATTTTCGGCAGTGTGCGCAGTGCGTGCCGGCTCAGTCGCTCGTAGAACATCAGGAAACGGCGAAGTTCGGCCTTGCTCATCGCTTCGGGCGCGCCGCGCTTGCGCAATTCGCGTTCGGGCTGGTCGCGCCAGCGCTCGACCACGTCGAAGTCCGGAGCCCGCAGCACCACCAGCGCGTCGAAGCGCGTCCACAGGGCGGCGTAGTCCGTCTGCAGGCGCCGATTGACCCAGCGCCGCCAGTAGCCGTCAGCGTCGGCGTCGCGTTCGAGCGCATTGCACGGCCGGTCCAGTGCTGCGGATGACTGCGGCGGGACGCCGACGCACCAGCCTTCCAGAATGATCCAGCGCGGTTGTGTGTCGATCGATTGCCAGTGGGCGATCGAAGTGCGCGTATCGCGCCCCTTGTCGAAGCCCGGAATTCGCGCCGGATGCTTGCCGCTCGCCTGGTTCAGTGCGGCCAGAGTACCGGCCAGCAAGGTCAGGTCATGCGTTCCGGGCACGCCGCGTGTCGCGAGCAGTGGATGCACCGCGCGCGCGAGCCGGCGACGCTGTTGCCGGGTCAGATAGAAATCGTCGATCGACATCGCGACCGCGTGAATGTCGCGATCCGTTGCGGCTTCGACCAGTTGCCGCACCAGCGTGGTCTTGCCGCTGCCCTGCAACCCGGACAGACCGATCAGTTGCGCAGAAGCGCGACCTGACAATCGCTGCAGATCGTCGAGAACGCGCGCGACCAGCGACGCCGGGTAACGTGTACCATTTCCAGCCATGAACGATCCACTGCGAACCGGCGATCCAATGTATCAGGAAGCGCTGTCGACGTTGAGCCGATTGCTCGACGAGGCGCGCGTGGCTGGTGATCCTGAGCCTGCATCGATGACGCTAGCGACCGTGGCCGCTGATGGGCGCCCGGATGCGCGTATCGTGCTGCTCAAGCAGGTGGACGCGCGCGGATTGTGTTTTTTCACCAATTACACGAGCACCAAGGCCGGCGATATCGCCACGCATCCCTACGTCGCACTGTGCCTGCATTGGAAAACCGTGCGAGATGGGGTCCAGGTGCGCGCGCAGGGCAAGGCCACGAAGCTGGACGCAGTCGAATCGGACGTCTATTTTGCGACCCGTTCGCGCCCGAGCCAGATCGGCGCCTGGGCTTCGCTGCAATCTCGGATACTGCCTGATCGCAGCGAGCTCGAAGCGCGTTTCGCGGAGATCGAGCGCCGCTACGCCGACCAGGCCGTCCCGCGACCACCGAACTGGGGCGGCTATGTCGTCGCGCCCGAGCGCATCGAGTTCTGGTACGGTGCACGTTTTCGCCTGCATGAGCGGGTGTGCTACGAGCACGGTCGCGACGGCTGGTCGAAGGCGCTTCTGTATCCGTGAGCGCGCGTTCGCAGGTGTCGAGCAACCGCACATTGACGGCATGACCGGCCCGCAACGCATTGTCTGCCTGACCGAGGAGCCGACCGAGGTACTTTACGCCCTCGACGAGCAGGATCGCATCGTCGGCATTTCGGGGTTCACCGTGCGGCCCGCGCGAGCGCGCCGGGAAAAACCCAGGGTGTCGGCATTCACCAGCGCCAGAATCGGCGAGATTCTCAAGCTTGAACCGGATCTGGTGATCGGGTTTTCCGATATTCAGGCCGATATCGCGGCCGAGCTGATCCGCGCCGGCGTCGAGGTCTGGATCGCCAATCACCGCAGCGTCGCCGGCATACTCGATTACATTCGCCGGCTCGGTGCGCTGGTTGGCGCTGGGGATGCGGCCGATTGTTACGCGTGGCGCGCCGAAGCGCATATCGCCGAAGTGGCACGTGCAGCGGCGACGTTGACGCGGCGACCGCGTGTGTATTTCGAGGAATGGGACGAACCGCTGTTTTCGGGCATCCGCTGGGTCGCGGAACTGATACGCATTGCCGGTGGCGATGATGTGTTTCCGGAGCTCGCGGCCGAGTCGCTCGGACGCAACCGCATCATTGCCGATCCAACCGAAGTCGTACGTCGCGCACCCGACCTGATCTTCGGCTCATGGTGTGGGAAGAAGTTCCGCCCCGAACGTGTCGCCGCACGGCCGGGCTGGGACGCGATCCCGGCGGTGCGCAACGGCGAGCTGCACGAGATCAAGTCGTCGATCATCCTGCAACCCGGCCCGGCTGCGCTCAGCGACGGCCTCGACGCGCTGCATGCCGAGATTGCAGGTTGGGCCGCGCGACACGGATCCGCGTGAGTCGTGCAGGCATTGCTTCGCTGGACTCTTCCGGGCCGCTTGCGACGAGTTCCCGCCGATTCGCCGGCGGCACCACGGATTCGATTCCGTGGGCAGCCGGCCGCGCGCCCGAGATTGCTGCGCAACGGTCCGGAAGGCGCATAATCGGCTTCAGCGCTGCGCCGGCCAGCACTCGGCGCGGGTTGCTGGATGCCACACGCCGATGCGCGATGACGACGACATCACCGAGCTGCTGAATGCCGCGAATTCGGGTGACGCGGGCGCGCAGCAATCCGCGTATGGGTTGATATACGAAGAACTCAAGCGCTGCGCGCGTCGCCAGCGCGGGATCGTGCCGGGATCGTCGCTGTCGCCGACCGCACTGGTCAGCGAACTTTATCTGCGCCTGAGCGGCGATCGCATCGACCGCATCCACAATCGCGGGCACTTCTTTGCGCTGGCGGCACGCGCAATGCGGCAGATCGTCGTCGATCATGCGCGCAAGCGAGCGAGTGCCAAACGCGGTGCGGGATTGGTTCATGCCGATCTCGCCAGCCTGGATATCGCGGATGCCAGCGCCGAGCAGGCGCTCGAACTCGATGCCGCATTGACGACGCTCGCGGGACGCGACGCCCGACTGGCGGAACTTGTGGAATGGCACTTCTTCGCTGGACTTACGTTCGGCGAGATCGCTGGTGAACTCGGCCGACATGAGCGCACGGTGCGTCGCGATTGGGAACTGGCACGCGCGTGTCTGCAGCAAATCATGGCGACACCAGCGGTACCCGCGCGATGAGCGACTGGAATCGCATCAAGGATCTGTTTCTGCGGAGCCAGGAGGTATCCACCGAGGAGCGTGCGGCCTGGGTTGCAAATGCCTGCGGCGAAGATATGCGCCTGCGCGATGAAGTCGAGGCGCTGCTGCAAGCGCAGCGCGAACCGGCGACAATTCTCGACGGCGACGCCGGGTGCCTGGTCAGCGATCTGCTCGGTACCGATGTCGCGGACGACGACTCGACCGGTGATCGCATCGGTCCCTGGAGGCTGTTGCGGCTGCTCGGCGAAGGCGGCATGGGTCGGGTCTACCTCGCCGAGCGTGTCGAAGGCGACTTCGGGCAGCGTGTCGCGCTCAAGCGCATCCGCGCGGAGTTCGCGGGCACGGCGCAACGCCAGCGGTTCCTGCGCGAACGCGAGATCCTGGCGCGTCTGGCGCACGCGAACATCACGCAGTTGCACGAGGGCGGCCTCGACGCTGCGGGCATGCCCTATTTCACGCTGGAGTATGTCGAAGGCGAGTCGATCACCCGCTACTGCGACGCGCATCGTCTTGATGTGCGTGCGCGAATCCGGCAGTTGCTGCAGATATGCTCGGCACTTGCCTACGCCCATCGGCATCTCGTGATCCACCGGGATTTGAAGCCGTCGAATATCCTGGTCACGGTGGACGGTGAGGTGAAGCTGCTCGATTTCGGCATCGCCAAGTTGCTCGAGGACGCGCCCGGAACCGGTCTCACGGAAGCGCATGGGCGCGTGATGACGCGCGAGTACGCCGCTCCCGAGCAGGTGCTCGGGGATCCGGTGTCGACGGCGACCGATGTCTATTCTTTCGGCGTGCTCGCGTACGAACTGCTGACCGGCCATCTTCCCTATCCGCAAGCCGAAGGGAAGCTCGTGAGTTTTGCCAAGGCCATCGTGGAGCAGGCGCCGGAACCAATGAGTCAGGCGCTCGTGCGAGCAGCCGCGAGCGACCGCGCCAATGCCACCCCCGAGGCGATCGCGGGCAGGCGGGACGCAACACCGCAGTCGCTGCGGCGCCTGTTGCGCGGAGATCTCGAGCGGATTCTGCTGCGAGCACTGGCGAAGTCCCCGGAGGCGCGCTATCCGACGATCGGTGCGTTGGCCGATGACCTCAATGCCTGGCTCGACGGCAAGCCGATCCGTGGCGGCTCGCGCACCCAGCGCATGCGCAAGTTCGTGCGCCGGCACTGGCTGCCGATGTCGACGGCCGCCACGGCACTGCTCGCGATCGTGCTCGGCGCAGGCATCGTCGCTTGGGAAGCGCGCCAGCGCGAAGCCGCTGCCGAACGCGCGTTGCAGGAGGCGAAGACCACCGCAGCCGTGAAGGATTTCCTGTTCGGTGTCTTCACCGCGGTCGATCCGCGCGAGGCCAAGGGCAGGGACGTCACTGCGCGCGAACTGCTCGAACGGGGTGCTCGACGAGTCGACCGGAATTTTGACACTCAACCGGCACTCAAGGCGGAACTGAAAAGCGTACTTGGCCGCATCTATTATCAGCTCGGCCAGTATGCTGAGGCGAGCGCGCTGCAGGCGACCGCAATTGGTGCGCTCGGCAAGTTCGATCGCCCGCTACTGTTGACGCAGACCGAAATCGACCGCGCCAATACGCTACGCGCGCTCGGCGATCTGAAGTCCGCCACCGTGTTGGCGGACGAGGCGATTGCCCGGCTCGACGCCTTGTCTCCCACTGCCTCGCGTGCACAGATCAAGTCCGGCGCCTTGCATGTACGGGGTGCCATCGCGATGGATGCCCGTGACTTCGTCGCAGCCGAGCGCTATGCCGTTGCCGATCTTGCGCTGACCAAGCGTTCGAACCTCGACGCCGAAACCCGCTATCAGGCGGCGACACTCGCCGGAGGTGCGAGTTGGGGTCTGGATCGGCTCGATGAGGCCGAAACGCACTATCGCGATGCCCTCGATATGGCCTTGCACGCCACCGACGACCTGGATGTCGCACGGGCGCGCTCGAACATCGCAATGGTGCTGCAGACCCGGTCGCGTTACATCGAGGCCGAAAACCAGACGCGACAGGCATTGGTGATTTATCGGCGGGTTCTGGGTGCCGATCACGCCGATACGCTTGGCAATCAACGGGCGCTCGCGCTTGCGGAATTTCATCTGGGGCATTACGTGGAAGCCAGGAAGTTGCTGGAAGAAGTCCTGGCAGCACAGCGCAAGGCACTCGGCGACCGGCATCCGGCGATTGCCGGCACGCTGATCAATCTCGGCCTGGTGCTGGCCGACAGCGGTGATCTCGATGCGGCCGAACGCAGCTTCTCCGAGGCGCGGCAGATCTGGGAAACCAAATACGGGCATGACTATGCGGGCACGCTCATGGCCATCGGCAATCTCGGTTATTTGCATGGGCTGCGCGGCGACCTTCCGGCTGCGGAACGCGAACTGGCGGAAGTACGAGCGGCAGACATGAAGCGGGACACCGAAGACGTTGTCGACGACTATCGTCTGGGCGAGATCCGGCGTCTGCGTGGTGATCCGGCCGGTGCTGCGAGACTAGATCGCAAGGCCCTCGAAACGGCGCGCAAGCTGTACGGCGAGAACACCCGTTTTGCGGCGGTGGCGCATCATTGCCTTGGGCTGGCCCTGCGCGACAGCGGTGACGCCATGGGTGCGGAACGCGAGTTGCGCGCGTCGCTGGCCTCGTTCGCGGGTTACATTGCGCACGCCGAACACCCGCTTGCGGCGACGACGCGTCTCGATCTGGCGTCGTTGCTGGCGACTCGCAGCAGCGATCGCAAGGAGAGCCTGCAACTCGCAACCGAGGCCGTGGAAATCCGCGAGCGCTTTCTGGGCCCCGCGGATTCGCGTACCCATGCGGCGCGCGAGGCGCTTGCGAAACTCAGGGCGGACCCCCAGAGGCCATCGCCGGAAATACGGCGCGTTGACTGATTACCCGATCTGCCATCGGCCATCCGTTTGACGGCCGCACGGCCTCAGTTATCGAATCCGTCGCTGAAGACCGTTTGCGAATAAGCGCCGAGGTCGAGCCCGCCACTGAGCGGAAACGTGTTGCCGTCGAGATCGAAAATGGATCCGAGCGGCAGGCCGTAGCCGAGCAACGGCGAGTCGCCTGCGAGGTGGAAGTCGCCGTTCGCGGCATCGACGAATTGCGGCGTGACCGACAGGTTCAGGTCGTCGATCGCGGGGGCCGCGCCGCCGAGCGTGCCGTAATCGTTGTGCGAAAGAACCGCGCCGGCGTCGCCGAGATAGAGACCGAAGTGCGTGTTGTTCCAGAAGATGCTGTTGAAGATCTGACAGGACGTAGTGCCGCCGCAATACAAGCCGCCGGTCGGGTCGTCCGCATAAGTCGTGGTGTTGCGCGTGACGGTATTGTTGTACAGGCTGTTGAACCGGCCGTAGCCGGTCACATAGCCCGCGCCGTACGACAGATCCGCACTGTTGCCGGCAATCAGGTTGGCTTGCAGAAACAGATAGTCTCCCGCGGCAGACGCGTACAGGCCGCCGCCGCTGGCCGTGGAATGGTTGTCGAGAATGATGGTCCGGTTGATCTGCACTGACGCGTTGACCGTGATCAGATAATTGATCTGCAGGCCGGCCCCCGGCTCGTCGCTTTCGCCGTTCTCAAGCGTCACATCCTCCACGTCGATGTCGCCGTCCACGTTGCGCAGTTCGAGCACGCCGGTAACGCCGCGGCCATCGAGTACCGTCAGGGCTGCCCGGTGGAGTTGCGAGCTGCAGTTCTCGCTGTAGCCGCCGCTGATGAAAAGGAAATGCGTCGACGCGGAGGAATAGAAGAAGAAGGGAGCATTGCCGGTTGCGGCGCCGGTTTGGTAGGTACCCTGAACGACGTGGACATAGTTGTCTTCGCCGTTGTACATGCCGCCATCCGAGGCGTTCTCCAGTGCGGCTTGCAATTGCGTGGCGGTGGAGACGCAGAACGTGTGTGCCTGGGCAGGTCCGGCGAGGGCAACCGAGAACAACGCGATCGTGAGCGCCATGCGCGAGCTTGAGCGGAAGGTCGAAGGCTTGATGGGGATGGACATGCTGGCTGCTCCAATCGGGACGTTCATCACCGAATACGCAAACCTCAGGGAAATCCGGGCGCGCTCGTGGTTGTTTCGTGATCACGCCGGCGGCGGGTCGAAGCCGTTGGCGAAGATGCTGTCGTTGATGTAGCTCGTGCAGGCCGAGAACTCGGAGGTGTCACCGGCGGTGTCGGTCGCGGTCGCGGTCATCGCCTCGCCGGTCGTCAACGGCACCGGAGCCGTGATTGCGATCGCGAAGTTCGCGGTGCCCTGATCGCCGACCTGCGGCTGCGGCACCGTGACCGTGGCGCCCTTGAGCCAGATCTGGCCTTCTCCATAACCGGAACCGTCGCAACCTGCGCTGACGAAGAAATCGACGGTGTAGTCGCCCGGGGTAGTCGTCAATGTGCCGACCACCCGGCCGTTGGTGGCGCCGCCGGCCGCACTGGTCAGCACCGGAAAGTTCTGGCCGCGGTTGCCGTAGTCGTCCAGTTGCAGACTGCCGTCGTCGTCGTTCGGCGTCACTCCGCCGCCGGCGATGTCGATACCGAGTGCCGCGTTGTCGTAGATCGCATTCTTGCGCAGCTTGTTGTGCTGGCCGATCTGTACCCAGATGCCGGCGCGGCCGTTGTTCGCGATGATGTTGTTGCGCACGGTGTTGTCGTACGGCGCGGCGCCGGTTTCGCCGATGAAGTGGATGCCCCGCGCGAAGTTGCCAAAGCTCACACCGGACTGGTCGGCGCCGATGAAATTGCCGTCGAGCAGGTTACCTGCGGCCGCGCCGCCATCGAGCAGAACGCCACTGCCGGTGTTGGTGCCGATCAGATTGCCGCTGAGCGTATTGTCGTGACCGAGCAGGTGGATGCCCTGGCCGCCGTTGCTGCGCTGGATGTATACACCCTGGCTCCAGCCGATGCCGATGTAGTTGTTCAACACCTGATCGTTGTAGCTGCCGAGCGCAGTCGGGCCGGAACCTCCACCCTGCAGCACGATGCCATCGCCGAATGCGCCTCCGATGAGGTTGCGGTTGGCGACATCGTCGCCCCCGATGATGACATCGTGCGTGGCGATGCCGAGGCGGATGTTGGTTCCGTTCGAGCCCAGGCCGTAGCCGCTGACACTGCCGCCGAAATGGTTGCCCGCGATTTCGTGGCCGCCGCCGCCCTGGAGATCGATCGCGGCACCGGGGAATGCGCTGAACGCGAGCCCCTTGATCGTGACCTCGGTGTCCGCCGGTGCATTGCTCGCGGTGCCGATGGCATGGTCCGGCGGATTGCCGCTGCTGCCGGCATCGAGAATGACGCAGATCGTCGCGTCGTTGCCGGTATCGAGATCGTTCGGTGAGGCGCCGGGCTGCGTGAAGCCGTTGATGATGACCGGCGCGGTGATGTCCGGCAGCGGCGACGTCAGCGTGATCACCTGCGGCCCGCAGCCCGAGCCGATGTCGAACGAGATCAGCGCGCCGTTCGCGCCGTTCGCATTTGCGCTGGTGATTGCCGCGCGCAAGGAGCCGTTGCCGGAATCATTGGCGTTGGTGACGGTCTGCAGGAACGCATCGTTGATGGTCGACTCGTAGGCGCCGCGATCGACCGTGGTGCCGACCACACGCGGCCCGCCGTCGAGATCGTGTGTGGGCAGTCCGCCGGGGACGTCGTTGGAACCCGAGTTGATGACCGGTGAAGCGGGCGACTCGATCGGGCGGTAACTGCCATCGAGCTGTGGATTGCCGGTCAGCGTCCCGGACGCCGTCACCACGCCCTGATAGCTGTGCGTACCGATCACGTTGTCGATCAGCAGCGCGGTGGTGCCGCCGTAAGTGACCAGATCGCGACCGGCGTTGCCGTACAGGATATTGTTGTAGGCCAACAGACTGCCGCCATCATCGGCGCCGCTGCCGAGACAGACACCATCGCCAGCACCGTTCGCATTGTCGACAATGGTGTTGTTGATCAGATCGAACGTGGCATCGGTGCCTTGGTCCGCAAACAGTTCCACCGTGCAAAAACCATCACCGGCCGGGGCGTTGCCGTAGACCAGATTATTCACCAGTCGGGCTGACAGCGTCTGGTCGCCGCCGGGCAGCCACCCCAGAGCGATCCCGCCGACATAACTGTTGCCGACGACCGTGTTGCGCCGCACGATCGCGTTGACCGCGTTCTGGACGTCGCCGTAGTAGTCGTACCAGCGTATCCCCACCCCGCCGGAAATGCCGTCGAATGTGATGCCTTCCACGGTGACGTCGCCATGCGTCTCGATATGGAAATCCGACTGCGTATCGGCGGTAATCACGGTATTTCCCGCATCGATTTGGCGCGACGCACAGTTGGCGGCATAGCCGCCGAGCAGCTGCAGTCCGTTCTGAAATATCCGGCTGCACTGGGGGTCGCCGCCACATCCGTTCGGATTGAAGAAGTCGAACGTCGTATTGGCGAAGCGGTAGGTGCCCTGCACCAGCTTGATGGTTGTGGGCAGGATCGTGGCGTTGAGTGCGGCGGCGGCGAACTGGCTGTCGTTGGCCACACAAACTTCCAACGCGCCACCTGCTTCCGCCCGCGTGGCCGCAAGCAATAGCGCCGCGAGGCTCCAGCCTGCCCATCGCGCATATCGCGCACCGACTCGGGTTACGTCTTTTCTTTGCATGGCCGTGTTCCCATCTCGAGGGAGGCCAATTGCCTCCCTTGCGAATCAGGAACACGTAAACCCGCGGAAAAAGCGGGCGATGGCGGCAAGTTGCGACTGCCGGAGATCCCGCTGCAGCAACTCGACCCAGGCCCGCGGGCGGACGGGCCGGGACGGCCGATGCCGATTCAGGATTGGGCGAGACGCAGACCTGCATCCAATAGCGGCTGCACGATCAGCACGCGGGCGAGCAGGATGACGAGCCACGCCGCCACCGGCGAGAAATCGATGCCGCCGAAGACCGGCAGGTGGCGCTGGATCGGTTTGAGGATCGGATTGGTGAGCTGGATGATCAGCGGGATCAGCGGGTGACGATTGTCGGTGTTGAGAAAGCTCAGCACCACGCGCGCCAGGATCAGGCCCAGATAGATCATCAGCACGAAGCCGATCAGGTCGGCCAGCGCCATCAGCGCGAGGCCGGCGAGGCCGAGCGCTACGCCGAGCGTCGCATACAGCAATACGAGTTTGATTGCGGTCAGCAGCCATGCGATCACGACGCCGGCAAGATCGAGATTGCGCCACGATGGAATGACACGGCGCAACGGCATCAGCAGCGGGTTGGTGACCTTGTACAGAAACTGGCAGATCGGGTTGTAGAAGTTCGCGCGCACGCATTGCAGCATGACGCGCAGCATGAACAACGCAATGAGCGCGCCGAAGGCAAAGTCGATAAGGATCTGTCCGGCGTTGGCGAGATATCCCATGTCAGGAGCGGTCCTTCGTCATGGCGGGGCCGGACTCTCAATCCAGACGATCGGACAATTCGCGACCGCGTTCCGTTGCAGCCGCAATCACGCGAGCGATCAGCGTGCGGAAGTCCGAGGCGGCAAACGCATCCAGTGCGGCCTGGGTGGTGCCTCCGGGTGAGGTGACGCGCTTGCGCAGATCCGAGGGTGCGTCGTCGCCCTCGGTCAGCATGCGCCCGGCACCGAGGCAGGTCCGCGTGGCGAGCAGGTGGGCACTCGATCGCGGCAGACCCTGGGCCACCGCAGCATCCTCGAGCGCCTCGACCATCAGGAAGAAATAGGCCGGGCCGGAACCCGAGACCGCGGTGACCGTGTCCATCAGCTCCTCGTGTTCGATCCAGACGGTTTCGCCGGCCGCTGCCAGGATGGCTTCGGCCTGCGCTCGTTGCGATGCATCGACCGTGCGATTGGCGATCAGGCCGCTGATGCCGGCGCCGATCAGGGCCGGCGTGTTCGGCATCGCACGCACGATCGGAAATTCCGCCGCCAGCCAGCGCCGCAGTTGATCCAGACGAATTCCGGCGGCAATCGAAATCATCAGCGGTCGGCGATCGCCGAGAGCCGTCGCAATTTCTGCGCACACCACGTGCATGACCTGTGGTTTGACGGCGAGCACGATGATCGACGCGTCGCGCACGGCGTCGGCATTGCTTTCGTGAACGGCGATGCCGAAGTCGCTTGCGAGCGCACGACGCAGGGCCGCGTCGGGTTCGGCCACCGCGATCGAACCGGATGCCGCGCCGCCATGCAGCAGCGCACCGATGAGGCTGCGCGCCATGTTGCCGCCGCCGATGAAGGTGACGGAACGGCAGTCGGGAGTCGGGACCGGGGGTTCGGGGATTGCTGGCATGCGCTCGTGGTGAATGCGGCCGGAAGCAGACAAGCATAACAAGCCGCGTTCAAGCGGGCGCGTGTCGGGATGACGAGGTTGTTGCGGCAGTCCCGCGCGGCGCACCCGGCTTGGACCGCGATCCTTGCTTCTGCCGTGCGCGAACGACGCCGTGCGTCGCGCCGGGCGACCCGAAGAGAGGTCGCCCGGGCGGGCATCACTTGCTATTTGCCGGCGATATAGCTCAGGTCGGCGTTGTAGCTGTCCACGTGCGAGGACACGTTCTTGATCGCATCGTTCAGGGACTTGCGCAATGCAGCGGCATCGGCCTTGCCGTACACGCCTTCGACCATTTTCCACAAACCCGGATCGGGTTCCGCGCCGAGGTCGGCCCAGCTCTTGCCCGGGAAAACCATGATGTAGTCAGGCGCTCCCTCGCCGCCGTACTGCACTTGCAGGGTACGGTTGTAATACGGCCAGTTGGACTTGGTCGCGGCGGCGGCAATCTTCTTGACGCCCGCGGTAAAGGCTTCGTCGGCATCGTGTCCGGCATTCAAGGTGAAGTAGTCCACTTCGATCAGTGCGGGCGGCGCCTGCTTGTCCCAGTCCCTGGGCATGTGGCTCATCTCCGGCTGGTCGACCATGAACACGCTGATCTCGCCTTTGAGGTGCGGGTTGGCCTGCGAGCGCCAGGTCGCGTCACAAGCCTTGCCGATCGAGTGCATCGTGTCGAAATCCGCCCACGTGTAGGGTCCGGCGACGTAGGAGTACTGGTACACATCGCCGGTTTCATGCACCCACGCCGTCCAGGTGTGTTTGGAGCCGTGCTCGCGCAGGCACTGGTTGTAGGCCTTGGCGCCGGCCTCGTAGGACTGCTGATCGGCGGGCATCACGGTATCGGTGTAATCGCGCGAGACGACCGGTTTTTTTGCATCTGCCGCATATGTGCTGGCAACAGCCGAAAGCGCGAGCGCCGAAGCCACAGACATGGTAAGGATTTTCATGGAAACTCCCTTGGGGGTGACTTGCCACTGTCTTCGCTCATGGCATCGGGCGAAGCCGCGCGACTATACGCCGAACCGCTACTGCCGGCGTGCTGTGCTCGTCGGCCTCAGCGCCGCGGCAACCGGGGCCCGAACAACGCCGTGCCAATGCGCACCATCGTTGCGCCTTCCTTGATCGCAAGTTCGAAATCTTCCGACATGCCCATCGACAACGTGTCGACGCCGCGCTGTTCGGCGCGCAGATCCTCGAACAGCTTGCGCGCGCGCGCGAAGGCGGCGCGACGTACGCAGGAGTCGCGATGCGGATCGGGTATCACCATCAACCCGCGCAGGCGCAGGCCCGGTGCGGCAACGATGCGGGCGGCGAGATCCGGCGTCTCTCTCGGCGCACAACCGGCCTTGCCCGGTTCGTCATCGATGTTGACCTCGATCAGCACATTGAGCGCGGCGCGTTCGGGCGGACGGTGGCGCGACAGCGGCTCGATGAGTTTCCCGCGATCGAGACTTTGCAGCCAATCGAACCGCTGCGCGGCTTCACGACATTTGTTCGATTGCAGCGGGCCGATCAGATGCCATTCCAGTGCAAGACCGGCCAGTTGGTCCTGTTTGGCCCGGGCCTCCTGCACATAGTTCTCGCCGAACGCGCGCTGGCCGAGGGCCGCGAGCGCGCGAATCGCCTCGACCGGCTGGCCCTTGCTTGCTGCGAGCAGGTGCACGTTCGCAGTGGACGCCGCGGGCTCTGCCGCTGCGGCAATACGCCGGCGTATGGAATTGTAGACCGATTCCACGGAATTCATGCCGCAAGCAACGATAATGGGGAAAGCGCCGAGCTATACTCGGGCGCTGGGGTGGAGCATGCCGCATCTAACCGCATCGAGGGGATGGTTGCATGGATATTGCCGAGCTGCTGGCTTTTTCGGTCAAGAACAAGGCGTCCGATCTGCATCTGTCGGCCGGTCTGCCACCGATGATCCGCGTCGACGGCGACGTGCGTCGGATCAATATTCCTGCGTTCGATCACAAGCAGATCCATTCGCTGGTGTACGACATCATGTCGGACAAGCAGCGTCGCGACTACGAGGAATTTCTCGAAGTCGACTTCTCGTTCGAGATTCCGGGGCTTGCGCGCTTTCGAGTCAATGCATTCAACCAGAATCGCGGTGCCGGAGCCGTGTTCCGCACGATTCCTTCCGAAGTGCTGACGCTCGAGGATCTTGGTGCGCCGCGCATTTTCAAGGACCTGATCTCGCAGCCACAGGGGTTGATCCTGGTCACCGGCCCGACCGGCTCGGGCAAGTCCACCACGCTCGCGGCGATGGTCGATCATGTCAACAAGAACGAATACGGCCATATCCTGACCATCGAGGATCCGATTGAATTCGTGCACACCTCGCAGAAATGTCTGATCAATCAGCGCGAAGTGCATCGAGACACGCACGGATTCAGCGAGGCGCTGCGTTCGGCGCTGCGTGAAGATCCGGACTACGTGCTGGTCGGGGAGATGCGCGATATCGAGACGATCCGTCTTGCACTGACCGCCGCCGAAACCGGTCATCTCGTATTTGCAACCCTGCATACGAGTTCGGCCGCGAAGACCATCGATCGCGTGATCGACGTGTTCCCGGCCGGTGAGAAGGCAATGGTTCGCTCCATGTTGTCCGAATCGCTGCGCGCGGTGGTGTCACAGACCCTGATGAAGAAGGTCGGTGGAGGACGCATTGCCGCGCACGAGATCATGGTCGGCATCCCGGCGATCCGCAACCTGATTCGCGAAGACAAGGTTGCGCAGATGTACTCATCGATCCAGACCGGCAGCCAGCATGGCATGCAGACGCTCGACCAATGTCTGCAGGACCTGGTCCGGCGCGGCCTGGTAGCACGTCAGCAGGCGATCGAGTATGCGAAAAACAAGGATATCTTCAAGTAACTTCAGTCGCCGCCGCCAGCCGGGTCGCGCAGCCGTCCGCGTGCAGGCGCGGTGTAGTATGAGCGCGTTCGCCGGGAGAGTCCCATGAGCACAGTCGATTTCAGCTCGTTCCTAAAACTGATGGCGCACAAGAAGGGCTCGGACCTGTTCATCACGGCCGGCGTGCCGCCGTCGATGAAGGTGCATGGTCGCATCGCACCGATCACGCAGACAGCGCTCAGCCCGCAGCAGGCGCGGGATATGGTGTTGAACGTCATGACGCCGCCCCAACGCGAGGAATTCGAGAAGACGCACGAATGCCAGTTCGCCATTTCCGCGCATGGCATCGGCCGCTTCCGCGTGTCGTGTTTCTATCAGCGCAATTGCGTGGGCATGGTGATGCGGCGCATCGAGACCAAGATCCCGACCATCGAGGAATTGAACCTGCCGCCGATCGTCAAGCAGCTCGCGATGACCAAGCGCGGGATCGTGATGTTCGTCGGTGCCACCGGTGCGGGCAAGTCGACTTCGCTGGCGGCCATGATCGGCTATCGCAACCAGAACTCGACCGGCCACATCATCACGATCGAGGACCCGATCGAGTACGTGCATCAGCACGCCGGCTGCATCGTTACCCAGCGCGAGCTCGGCATCGACACCGACTCTTGGGAGAATGCGCTCAAGAACACGCTGCGCCAGGCGCCGGATGTGATCATGATCGGCGAGGTTCGCACGCGCGAGACCATGGAACACGCGATCAATTTCGCCGAGACCGGGCATCTTTGCCTGTGCACACTGCACGCGAACAACGCCAATCAGGCGATGGACCGCATCATCCATTTCTTTGCCGCAGACCGGCACTCCCAGCTGTTCATGGATCTGTCGTTGAACCTGAAAGGGGTCGTTGCACAGCAGTTGATACCGACGCCGGATGGCAAGGCGCGGCGTGTAGCGATGGAGATAATGCTCGGCACACCGCTGGCCCAGGACTACATTCGCCAGGGCGAGGTGCACAAGCTGAAGGATGTGATGAAGGAATCCACCAACCTCGGCATGCGCACGTTCGATCAGAGTCTGGTAGAGCTCTACCATGCGGGCGAAATTTCCTACGAGGACGCATTGCGGCACGCCGATTCGACCAACGAGGTGCGCCTGAAGATCAAGCTGGCCCAGGGCGGCGATGCGCATTCGCTGTCGCAAGGCATGGATGGTGTCGAATTGGCCGAGACGTGAATGTCAAGCTCGATCGGCTGCGACGCGTATGGTCGGTGCTGGGTCGAGAGGATCCGTTCTGGGCGGTATTGTCGGATCCGCAAAAGCGCGGCGGCCGTTGGCTCGACCACGAATTCTTTGCGACCGGCAAACTCGAGATCGACAGCCAGATGGCGACGCTGGCCGCATCGGAATTGCCGCGGGCGCATGGACTCGCGCTCGATTTTGGTTGCGGCGCCGGACGCTTGACGCGTGCGCTGGCAACCCATTTCGAGCGTGCGCTCGGTATCGACCTTGCGCCCAGCATGATCGCCGCGGCGCGTTCGCTCAATCGCGATGTGCGCAACGTGGAGTTTCGCGAAAACGCGACGGTCGAGCTCGCGGACGTCGTCGATGCGAGCGTGGACCTGGTTTATTCGTGCATGACCCTCCAGCATATCCCGACCGATCTGGCGGAAGGGTACGTCGCCGAATTCCTGCGTGTACTCGCGCCCGGTGGCGTCGCCGTGTTCCAGTTCGTGAGCGGTCCCGACGAAAGCCTGCGTGGGCGCGTCTTCGCGCGCGTCTCGAACCGCTGGCTCAATCCGCTGCGCCGCGTGCTGTGGCGACGAGGCGCGGTGTTCGAGATGCATTCCCTGCCGGAGGTGCGTGTGGCACGCCTGCTGGAGACTCGCACGGATTTGCGTCTGCTGAGCGCGACCGATGATCGGGCCGCCGGGCCGGGATGGCATGGGCGGCGCTGGATCATTGCCCGCAACGTCTAGTGTTCCGTTTCGGCTCTCGCGGGTAAAAGGGTTCCTCCCGCCTCGGCGGCGGAGTGGGTTCCCGATGGCAGTCGCAAAAGGTCTGCGTTCGGCGGGTTGTGAATGCTGGGGAAATGGCGGCGCTCGCCTCCGAGGCGGGCGAACGTCGGCGGGCGAATCAAACCCGGTGCCCGTAGGCGCTGTTGCCGAGCAGCGTCACGAGCACCGCCATGCGCACGAAGATGCCGTTGGAGACCTGGTCGAGAATGGCCGATTGCGGGCCGTCGGCGACATCGGCGGCGATCTCGACGCCACGGTTCATCGGCCCCGGGTGCATGACGAGTGCGTCTGGCCTGGCGTGCGCCAGCCGCTCTGAATTGAGACCGTAGCGCCTGAAATAGACGTCCGTATTCAGTCCCGAGAGATGTTGCATGCGTTCCATCTGCAGGCGCAGCATGATCACGACATCGGCCCCATCAAGCGCACTGTCAAAGTCCTCGACGATTGCGCAATCCGGAAAACCGGATGGCTCCGGCAGCAGCTCGGGTGGACCGCACAGATGGATTCGGGCGGCACCGCACGTATGCAGGCCGTGCACGTCCGAGCGCGCCACGCGCGAATGGCGGATATCGCCGCAGATCACGATGTTGAGTCCTTCGATGCGGCCCTTGCGATCGCGAATGGTCAACAGATCGAGCAATCCCTGCGTGGGATGCGCATGATTGCCGTCGCCCGCGTTGATGACCGTCGCTCCGCGTGTGAGCCCGGCCAGATTTCCGGGCATCCCGTTTTCGCCATGGCGGATGACGAAGGCATCGCAACCCATCGCTTCGAGCGTCGCCAGGGTGTCGCTCATGTTTTCGCCCTTGTTGACGGACGAATTGGCCACGTCGAAGTTCACCTGCTGCGCACCGAGGCGCCGTGCGGCGAGTTCGAAGCTGACCCGGGTGCGCGTGGACGGCTCGTAAAACAGGCTGATAATGGTGCGGTCTTCGATCAGAGGCAGCCGCCTCGCACCGGCCCGGCAACGTTCGCGCAAATCGGCAGCGAAATCGAGCAGCGTTTCGACAAGTCGACGATCGAGCCCTTCGAGTGTGATGAGGTGATGCAGGCGCCCGTCCGGGCCGAGCTGGGCGCCTGTCGCCGGTTCAGTTCGAGGCATCGGCGGTCTCGGCAAACCATGCTTCGAGAATGACTTCCGCCGCGACCGCATCGATGTCGGCGGCATCCTTGCGGCGTGCCTTTCCCTGCGCGCGGCGCAGCGCAAAGCGCCGGGACGCCTCGCGCGATGTGCAACGTTCATCGACTGCGTGTACCGGCGTGGCATAGCGCTGTTCAAGCGCGACGGCGAATTCGCGTGCCACTCGAGTCATCGACTGTTCCTCGCCATCAAACGTCAACGGCAACCCGATCACGAAAGCCTGCGGCTGCCATTGGCGCACCAGCGGATCGAGCCGGCTCCAGTCCGGGACACCATTGCGATTCATCAATGTGGCCAGGCCCCGCGCCATACCGAGCAGCCGGTTGCCGACTGCGACGCCGATCACTCGCGTTCCGACGTCGAATCCAAGAACCGTGTGGAAGTCGCCGATCGCCGAATTGTCATGCGTGACCGACATGGCTCGCGAGGCTGGTGAGGTTGACCCCGAGCAGTGCGGCCGCGGCCTCCCAACGATACTCCAGTGGCGTTTCGAACAGTATCTGGTCGGTGACCGGTGCGGTCAGCCAGGTGTTGTCGCGCAGCTCCTGTTCGAGCTGGCCCGGATTCCAGCCGGAATAACCGAGTGCCACGACCGCCCGCGGCGGGCCGTTGCCGGCGGCGATGGCCACGAGAATATCGCGCGAGGTCGTAATGCTGACTGCTTCGGAGATGCTGAACGTGGATTCCCATTCGCCCTGCGGTGAATGCAGCACGAATCCGCGTTCAGGCTGCACCGGACCCCCGATCAGCACCGGTGCATCGCTCACCTCGGCACGCTCGGAGCGCAGGTTCATTTGCGCGAGCACGTCGCCTAGCCGGTATTCGGATACCCGGTTGATCAGGAGGCCCATGGCGCCACCTTCGCCGTGCTGGCAGAGCAACGTTACGCCGCGCGCAAAATTCGGATCGCGCAACGCCGGCATCGCGATCAGCAACTGATTGGAAAGCGGCGTGGCGTCCATGGCGGCTATTGTACGCGAGAGGTGTGAATGCGGGGCGAAGATTAGCGCGACGCGTATTTCCGGAGCGCTCGTTCGCACAGGGGATTTGGCGATGCAAGAACCTGGCGCTTGGGGGAATTCACCTTTGGACTTGTCAACGGTTCTTCAACACGTCGCCCGGCAGGAACTGCCAGGTGCGCGTGATGTAGAGCTCGTCCGTCGCCTCGTTGCCCTGCGGGATCGGCGGAAACGGCTCAGCCAGGTGCACGATGCGGATCGCCGCGTCGTCGAGCAACCTGTGCCCGCTCGACTGAATTACGTCCACGCTCTTGACCCTGCCGTTGCGGGTCAGTCCGACAGTGAGGACCAGTTGACCGTGCATCTGCCGACGCCGCGCCTCGTCGGGATAGTTCAGATTGCCGATGCGCTCGATACGCGCGACCCAGCCGTGCATGTAAGCTGCATAGGCATATTCCTTGGTGTTCGCCGAAATGTATTTGCGCCTCGGCTTTTTCGCGTAGCGCTCGGAGTCGCGTTTGATTTCCTCGGCGAGACGCGCGATTTCGAGCTTGCGTTCGATTTCCGCGCGTGTACTCGGGACGCTGACGTCGATCGGTTCGGTCGCGTCGGTCACACGCGCAACGCTGAAATCCGATTGTCGCTGAGTCAGCCGCTTCGCCGGCGTCGGAGGCGTCGACTGTGGATTGCCGCGCTCGAGCGGCAGCGGGGCGATTCCCTGGGTCAATTTCGGCAGCGGGCTGGATAGGGGAGCCGACGGACGGCGCGCCTTTTCCGCTTCACCCCCGCCGCTGTTGTTTGCCTGGGCGAGAAAATCCGCCTTGTCCGGTGTTGCGCGGTTGGCCGACTGCACCAGGATCACATCGAGCGAAGGCAGCTGCGGAGCGGGTTTTTCAAACGCGAACGTGACGCCGAGCGCGAGCACCGCATGGGCGATGATGGAAAACAGCAGCGTAACGCCGAGGCGGTCGGCAGTGGCGCCGGCACTGCTCACGCCGGTTTTGCCTCGAGGCAATCGAACAGGCGGCCGGCGATATTGCACCCGAATGCAGCGTCGAGTTCGCGAATACCGGTCGGTGAGGTGACGTTGACTTCGGTAAGGAAGTCTCCGATGACGTCCAGGCCGACGAACACCAGGCCGCGTCGCTTGAGTTCGGGACCCACCTGGGCCGCTATCCAGCGGTCGCGTTCGCCGAGTTCGACGCCCACGCCCTTGCCTCCGGCCGCGAGGTTGCCGCGAAAGTCGTCACCTTGCGGAATGCGCGCGAGCGCGAACGGCAACGGTTCGCCATCGATCAACAGGATGCGCTTGTCGCCCGCTCTGATTTCGGGGATGAAACGCTGCGCCATCGCAAAGCGGCGACCACCGATCAACAGCGTTTCCAGAATCGAGTTCAGATTCGGATCACCTCGTCGTGAGCGGAAGATGCCGCGACCGCCCATTCCGTCGAGCGGTTTCAAAACCACCTCCTCTTGTTGATCGACGAATCGCCGCAACGAAGCGGCGTCGCGAGACACCAGACTTGGAGCGCAGCATTGCGGGAATTTCAATGCGAACAGTTTCTCGTTGGCATCGCGCAGCGCCTGCGGCCGATTGATCACGCGCACTCCGGCATCAGCCGCGAGTTCAAGTATCTGGGTGTCGTACAGGAACTGGATGTCGAATGGCGGATCCTTGCGCTCAAGAACGAGGTCCATGTCGGCAAGGTCGCGCCACTGGGGTTCGCCCAGCGCGTACCAGTCCGCCGGGTCATCGCGTACGGCGAGCGGCGAGAGCCGGGCCCAGGCGCGCCCTTCGCGCACCTCCAGGTCGCCCTGAGTCAGGTAGTGCAGGGCGTAGCCGCGGCGATCGCCTTCGATCAGCATCGCCAGCGTGGAATCCTTGGTGGGGTGAATGGCCGAGATCGGATCCATCAACACGGCCAGCGTGCGCGTCATCATGCAGCTCCAGGCAAGGATCGGAGGGTTCCAGGCAAGGATCGGACGGGATGAGACCGCCGAGACCGCCGCAGCGCGGCCATCGCGCCTATACTACACGCGCGTTCAAGCGGAATCGGTGGCCCGCGTGTGGAGAAGACGGGTGCGGCCGATTGCGTTTTGCGCGAACCGCGAACTTGACAGTTTCGCTAAATATTGGTTAAGAAGACCGATCGCCAAGCATTGCTCGCTCCGGCGTTGCAAACGGTTGCTCGTCATGCTTTGCGCGCGGATGTCAGCCCGATCCGATGGGTCGGCTGGCAATGACTGGTCGGGGGTACCCGTTTAGTGGATGCAAACAATCAGGGCAACCTGGCCGGTCTCAAGGTCATGGTCATCGACGACTCCAGGACCATTCGCCGGACGGCAGAAACCCTGCTGCGCAAAGAGGGCTGCGATGTCGTGACCGCAATCGATGGATTCGAGGCGCTGGCCAAGATTTCCGATCAGCAGCCGCACATCATTTTCGTCGATATCATGATGCCGCGGCTGGACGGTTATCAGACC
>JBAVZT010000375.1:0-5742 GCA_049588955.1 Rhodanobacteraceae bacterium
ACATCCTGCTACTCGACGAGCCGACCAATCATCTGGATATCGACGCGATCGCGTGGCTCGAAAAGATGCTGCTCGACTTCGCCGGCAGCGTCGTCTTCGTCACCCACGATCGGCGCTTCCTGCGCGCACTGGCGACGCGCCTCGTCGAAATCGATCGCGGCCAGGTCACCAGCTGGCCCGGCGATTACGACAATTATCTGCGTCGCCGCGAGGAACGACTGCACGCGGAAACCCAGGAACGTGCGCAGTTCGACAGGAAACTCGCGCAGGAGGAAGTCTGGATCCGCCAGGGCATCAAGGCGCGGCGTACGCGCAACGAAGGTCGCGTGCGCGCGCTCGAAGCGATGCGGCGCCAACGCGCGCAGCGACGTGAAGTCGGCCCCAACGCGAAACTGCAACTCGGCGCGGCAGCCGCGTCGGGGCGCCGTGTCATCGACGTCGACGGTATTCGTTTTGCATTCGGCAAACACCTGATCGTCGATGGCCTGACCACCACGGTGCAACGTGGCGATCGCATCGGCCTGATGGGCGCAAACGGTTCCGGCAAGACTACCTTGCTCAAACTGCTGCTCGGCGAACTCGCACCGCAAGCGGGTGAAGTGAAACTCGGCACGAATCTCGAGATCGCGTACTTCGACCAGCATCGCACGCACCTGCGCGAAGACCTGAGCGCGCTCGACAACGTTTCCGAAGGCGCCGAGTTCATCGAGATCAATGGCGCGCGCAAGCATGCGCTCGGCTATCTGCAGGATTTCCTGTTCTTGCCCGAACGTGCGCGCGCGCCGATCACCGCGCTGTCCGGTGGCGAACGCAATCGCCTGCTGCTGGCGAAGCTGTTCGCCAAGCCGTCCAACCTGCTGGTGATGGACGAGCCCACCAACGATCTCGACATCGAGACGCTGGAATTGCTCGAAGAACTGCTCGCGAGCTACGCCGGCACCCTGTTGCTGGTCTCGCACGATCGCCAGTTCCTCGACAACGTCGTGACCAGCACCCTCGTGATCGAAGGCGAAGGCCGCGTCGGCGAATACGTCGGTGGCTACACGGATTGGCAACGCCAATCCGCCGCTGCCGCCGCGTCAACCGAGCGCAAGCCGGAGCGTGCGGCCTCACCGCCAGAACCCAAAGCCTCGCAATCGTCGGTATCGGCGAAGCGCAAGCTCAGCTACAAGGAAGCACGCGAACTCGACGCGCTGCCGCAGAAAATCGAGACACTGGAAACGCGCATTGCCAAGCTCGGCGCGTCGATGCAGGACCCAGCGTTTTACCAGCAGGACAGCTCGCGCATTGTTGCGTTCAACGCCGAACTCGCGGCGCTGCAGGTCGAACTGGATGACGCGTACGTGCGATGGCAAGAGCTGGATGCAGGGTAGGCGGACCTGAAGCCACGCAAGCCGGGGGATCGGTTTGCCGCCCGCCGCTTCCTGCCCAGTCCGGCAGCGAAGTTATTGAAGCTCGATAAATAGCTTGCCGAATATCGATAAATAGTATATCGTTTATCAATATCTCAGCCATGGAGCACCCAATCAATGTCTCGCCCCTCATCTACCGCGCTGCCGATTGCCTACGTCGGCCTGCGAATCCTGATCGTCCTGAACTGGATCTACGGTGCAATCGTCCTTGCGATTCTCGTCGGAATGTTTGCAGCCGAACAATGGACGATGACCGCTCTCGGCGTTGCGCCCTCGGCGCAATCCGGTTCGCTGATCATGGGCATGCGCGTGATTGCGGTGCTTGGACTCGCTGCGGTCCCGCTGAATCTCGCCGTGCTCAGGCGGCTGGTCGCGATGGTCCAGACGGTTCGCGCCGGCGATCCCTTCGTCGCCGCAAATGCCGAACGCCTGCAAGCGATCGCCTGGTTTCTGCTCGGGCAGCAGATACTCAGTCTCGTCATCGGCCTGGTCGGAAAATCGGTTTCGACGCCCGCCCATCCGCTGCATCTCGATGCGGGGTTTTCGCCCAGCGGCTGGCTGGCGGTCATCCTGACCTTCGTCCTCGCGCGCGTCTTCGCCGAAGGCACGACGATGCGCACGGACCTCGAAGGGACGGTTTGACATGGCCATTGCCGTCAAGCTCGACGAGCTGCTCCACGAGCGACGAATGACGCTGACCGAGCTGGCCGAGCGCATCGACATCACGCTGGCCAACCTCTCGATCCTCAAAACCGGCAAGGCCCGCGCGATCCGCTTCTCGACGCTCGAGGCGATCTGCGGCGCGCTCGGCTGCCAGCCCGGCGACATTCTGGAATTCGTCCCGGAGTCGGTCTCCGGCTCCGGACAACTTCGCAACGTTTCATAGCCCAAGGAGTTCCCCGTGATCGCGACTACTCACGACGTCGTTACGAACGAAACCCGGCACGCGACCATCGCCCGGGAGGTTTCGCTTGCCCGCCTCTATGTTCTGCGCGCGACCTATCTGCTGCTCGTGATCGGGCTAGGCGAGATGATCGTGCCCGGCCTGGTCAGCCACCCGGTGATCAGCCGGGGCGTCATCCCGAGCCTGCTCGGTGCCCTGTGGCTGCTCGCGTTCTTCGGCCTCAAGTACCCGCTCGAGATGCTCCCGCTGCTGATGTTCGAGTTCGCCTGGAAGTCGATCTGGATGGTGGCTTACGGCTTGCCGCAATGGTCCACCGGCCAGCAGCCGCCGACCTTCGCCGAGGATTTCTTCGCGATCGGCGTCGGCGTCATCCTGATGCCGCTCGTGATCCCGTGGGGCTACGTCTACCGCCACTACGTAAAGCGGCCAGGCGCGCGCTGGCGTTGAGCAAGCGCGTCGTCGCGCGAGGAGATCCGACATGACTTTCGCCGCTGTTTCCACGCCACCGGACCCGAGCGAAAGGAGCGACCCGCAAGTCGCGCGCTGGCGGCTGCACGTCCTGCGCGCAATCGCGGTCTTTTTTGTCGTCAGCGGTCTTTTCAGTTATCCGGGAATGCTGATCCACGCCGGCGCGACCGACCGCGGGATGATCAAGGCTTTCCTCACGGGCCTTTGGTTGATGTCGTTCCTGGCGGTCCGCTTTCCGCTGAAAATGCTACCGATCTTCCTTTTCGAATTCGCGTGGAAGACCGTGTGGCTGCTGGTTTTCGGATTGCCGCAGTGGATCAGCGGAGTCGGCTCGCCACGATTGAGCCGGGATCTGCTGGAGATCGGGACTCCGCCGATCCTGTTGGCGCTGGTGATTCCGTGGGGCTACATCTGGCGTCATTACGTCAAGCCGTCATCGGATCGCTGGCGCCGACCGGCGCGCGTCCGCTTTCGACCCACAGCTGAAGTCCGTGACCACCTGCTTTAGGGTACTCATTGCGCTCAAGCGACATATTCAACTCCGAGTCCGACTAAGGGCGAATAGGCATCGCTGTCACGATGCAATCCGTTGGATCGAGGGACACGGTGCATGTTTCGGGTTGTGATCGCATAGGTCAATCCACTGCTTTAGTTCCAGTCGCAAGCGGCGCAAGTCGCGCAAACGCTCTTCGACCATCGCCAACTTTCGTGAGGCGAGCGCGCGCGTGTCGGCGCACGAGCGACTCTCGCGCAGCGTCAACAGCGCTTCGATCTCCGCGAGGGTAAAGCCGGTGCTTTGTGCCCGCTTGATAAAGCGCAGGCGCTCAACATCGGTGGTGTTGTATCGACGAAAACTGCCGTTCGTTCGCGACGGCATCCTGACCAAGCCGCGGCGCTGGTAGTAGCGCACGGTTTCGACATGCACGCCAGCGGTCTCGGCAAGACGGCCAATGGTGTAGTTCATGGACACTTGACTCCGTACTGAGGTACGGGGTGTAGGGTAGCGCTCTGTGAACGAATCCACTAACCCGTGAACGCCCCTGTCCATCGTTTTCGGAAATTTGCAGTGCCGGGCGGCGCCTTGAGCGCAGGCGGTCTGGCGGCCCTGCTCGGCGCGTGTTGTGGTGCGCCGTGGTTGGTTGCGGTGATCGGCGTCAGCGGTGCGATCGCTGTGGCGCGGCTGGCGTTTCTGGCACCTTATCTCTGGGTGCTGGCGTTCGGTTTCGCGATCGCGGCGCTGGTGCGGGCTTATCGCGCCACACCAATTTGCGGCATTGCCTGCGCGCCGGCGCAGCGACGGCGGTGGCAGATCGCGGCGTGGCTCGTCATGCTGACGATTCTGGGGCTGTTCGTCGATGTCCGCAGTTGGCAGTCTGCCGTATTTTGATCAAGGAGAAGTCACATGCTACGCATCACAACTCTGCGTGCCATCGGCGTGATGCTGCTGACGATTGGTACGGCCGCCGCCGCACGGTCATCGGCGCCGCTGGCGGGATCCTGCGATCATCCCATTACGATCTCCGCGAAAGACGATGCCGCGCTGCGCGATGCATTCAATCGAGGAAAGGGCTCCGTCCGGCTGGTCTTCCTCATCGACCCCATTTGTCCATACTGCCTCCGCGGACTCAAGGACCTCGACGCGGCAGTCCTTTCACCCCACGCGTCCGACACGGCATTGCGGACCTTCGTGATCAACACGCCGGTTCTGGGCGCAACCAAAAGGGACACCGCGAACACCTGTTCCATTGTGCACAATGAAATGTAACTCAGTACTGGGATCCGAATATGGAACTGGGAAAGCTATTCGCGGATGCGCTGGGAATGAAGTTCGGCAACAAGGAGGTTTATGCTTGGGACGTGTGGCTGATGTACGGGCCGAACGCGGAATGGACCGGTGGGATTCCGCCGAAGGCGGATTTTCTCATGCACCAGTTGCCTGACCTCATGGGACGTAAGGGATTTTCGTTCTTGCGCGCGCCCGTATTCGCCGCAGAGGTCGAAAAGCAATTGAGGAGCCTCGGGCACGCACCCACATCCGCCAAGTCCTCGCGATGAATCGAAACGAAGGTCGGTCATGACAGCTGCGGTTTTGGAATCCACCCTGACTTGCCCGCACTGCGGACACCAGTCGTCGGAAACGATGCCAACGGACGCCTGTATGTTTTTCCATGCATGCGTACGCTGCGGAATGCTACTGCGCCCCAAGCAGGGAGATTGTTGCGTGTTCTGTTCCTACGGCAGTGTGGTCTGTCCGCCGGTTCAACTCGCGAATGCGTGCTGCACTCCGGCGCAACGAGAGGTCCGATAAACGGACGCGCACGTAATGAACTCGACCTCGCGTGACATTCTGTCGAACCGGTGGCTGACGGTAGCGGTGTTTTGTCTCCCTGTCTCCGTGATCGTTCTGAGTGGCAACTTCGACATCGGGAACCAAGGACGAACCGCTGTCTGGACCGTATGTCTGGGCGTCATGGCTACCGGATGTCTTGTCAACGCTGGCCGGTGTGGGCGCATCCACTGTTATTTCACCGGGCCATTCTTCATCGTGATGGCGCTAGCCAGCTTGGCCTACGGCTTTGAATGGTTCCCGCTAGGGGCTGGCGGATGGAATTGGATTGGTGGGGTAACCCTCGGTGGCGCAGTCATCCTGGGCTGCGTTCCGGAATTTCTCTTTGGGAAGTATCAACGACGCTGACGCACCCGATGGCGACGCTCCAAGTCTCGAATTCGGCCGTCTGTTTTCAAACCGCGAATTCCCGACATCAAACGACTGTTGTTGGCCGAAACGCGACATTGAATTGCGCGACGCGGGATGGTCAGCGGCGGACGGCAGAGTTCGACTGCCTCATCGCGCCCTTATATTTGCATTTGATCAATCGACTTCCGATGTCGACAATGCCGGGGCCACGGCGGTCGCCGACGCTTGCGCATCGACTCCGGTCGCGTGTGCTGCTGCGT
>JBAVZT010000376.1:0-8282 GCA_049588955.1 Rhodanobacteraceae bacterium
CACCTGGCCAGCGCAAGCTCACCAACGTCGTGATGATGGGCATGGGCGAGCCGTTGCTCAATTTCGATCATGTCGTCACTGCCATGAACGTGATGCGCGACGATCTGGGTTTCGGACTGGCCGGCAAACGGGTGACCTTGTCGACCGCCGGACTGGTGCCGATGATCGACAGGCTGGGCGAGACCTGCGACGTATCGCTCGCGGTTTCGTTGCATGCGCCGAACGACGAGTTGCGCACGCAACTGGTACCGCTCAACCGCAAGTACCCGATCGCCGAATTGCTGGCGGCGTGTGCGCGTTACGCTGCGCGCCGTTCGCGCGCGACCATCACGTTCGAATACACGATGTTGAAAGGCATCAATGACCGGCCGGAACACGCGCGACAATTGATCAAACTGATGCGCCGTCTACCGAGCAAGGTGAACCTGATTCCGTTCAACACATTTCCCGGAACCCGCTACGAGCGCTCGGACGAGGACAGCATTCGAGCGTTCCAGACCCTTCTGATCGACGCGGGAGTGACGGCGATGGTGCGGCGCACGCGCGGCGACGATATCGATGCGGCCTGCGGGCAGTTGCAGGGACAGGTCCGGGATCGCACGCGGCGCCAGGCCGAGTTTCATCGCCGGCTGGCGGAGCGCGAATCGAAGGAGGCGGTGGCCGATGCGGCATGAAGGCGCCATGCGCTGCTTCGCGATCGCACTCGGCTGCACGCTGCTGGTTGCCTGCGCAAGCAGTGGCGGCGGCGTCAAGAAGGAAGATGCGGCGACCCGCAACGAGGAAGCGGCGCGCATACACACCGAACTCGGCCAGAAGTACATGCAGCAGGGCAAACTGGAGCTCGCGCTGGACAAGTTGAACAAGGCATTGTCTTTCGATGCCGACTACGTCGATGCGCATACCGTGATTGCGCTTCTGTACGAGAATATCGGCGATCTCAAGCACGCCGAGGAACACTACCGGCGGGCCGCCGAACTCAAGCCCAAGAGTGGCGACGAGTTGAACAACTACGGCGCTTTCCTGTGCAAGCTCGGCCGTTACGCCGATGCCGACGGCTACTTCGATCGCGCGATCGCCGATCCGTTCTACAAGACGCCGGATGTGGCGCTGACCAATGCCGGAACCTGCAAGCTCAAGGCCGGCAAGTACGCCGCTGCCGAAAAGGATCTGCGACTCGCGGTCGAACGCGGACCGAACAATGCCGAAGCGTTGTTCCAGCTCGCCTCGGTGCTTTATCAGCAGGGCGACTACTTTCATGCCCGGGCGTTCGAGCAACGCTTCGAGTCGGTGGCCAAGGCAAGCCCGGAGTCGCTGATGCTCGGGCGCAATATCGAATTGAAACTGGGCAATGCGGAGGCAGCCCGTGACTACACGCGCCGTCTGATCCAGAGTTTCCCGGATTCGGCGCAGGCGCGCGCACTCAACCAGCCGAACGCATCATGAATCGATCCCGCAACATTTGGAGTCCCCCGAGCGCGCGGCGCCCGGGCGCATGGCCGCATGGAGCAAACCATGATCAGGAACACGCCGATCAGGAGCATGCCGATCAGGAGCACGCCGATCAGGAGCACGCCGATCAGGATGTCAACCAATTCTCGCTGCCGCTGGCTTGCGAGCCGATCATTCCGACGCAGACCGAAGAGCCTGCCGGAACAATACTCGACGAGGTTGCAATATCAACCGAGGGGGTTAGCAACGTGCACGAACCGGACGTGGGTGACGCCGGAAAATCCGAAATTCAGGATAATGACCGATCGCTCGGCGCGCGCCTGCGCGCGGCGCGCGAGTGCAAGGGTCTGACACTCGAGGAAGCGGCCGCGCTTCTGAAGCTGCCGATACGGCTGCTTGCGCGTCTTGAAGACGACGACTATTCAAAGGTCGACCACGGCGTGTATCTGCGCGGCTATCTGACCAGCTATGCGCGCCTGGTCGATGTGCCCGCGGAACTCGCCGAAGATCAGGCCGAGTGCGAAATCGAGCCGACACCGCTGGTCGCGACGGGCACGATTTCACGCTCCCGTTTTCTGTTCGACCGTTATTCGGTCAGCGCGACCTACTTGATTCTTACCGCGTTGATCGTCGCGCCCGCTGTGTGGCTCGCGACGCATGGTGGGCTCGAGCAGAACCTCGCGCGTACCGCGCCCCTCGACAGCCAGGCCAGTGGTGGCGCCGCTTTCGACACTGCGCACGATCACACGACGGAAACCACTTCGGCGACAGACGTATTGCCCGCGGTAGTGCAGCCGACCGACCCGGCAGCCGCGCGCGACCAGGAACCGGTGGTCGCTTCCATGGCGCCGTTCCCTGCGCCGCAGAACATGCTGCAGGTTGCGCCCCCCACGGCTGCGGCCGCGTCCGGCTCGCATGTGCTGAGTGTGAAGCTCAATCAGCCCAGTTGGGTCGAGGTGGTTGCGGCCGACGGCGACAAGCTCGAGTACGCCCTGCTGCCCGCGGGCAGCGAACGTTCCTATCGAAGCGATCAGGCGTTGTCGATACGCATCGGCAATACCGCCGGCGCCGAGGTCAGCGCCGACGGCAAGGCGCTCGATCTCGATCCGTTCAGCCACGCCAACGTCGCCCAGCACGTGCTGTTCGGATCGAATAAAGCGGCGTCGGACCCTGCCGACAACTAGGCTGATTCGCGGAGATACCGGGCGCAAGCTGAATCGCGTTGCTACGCTTGTCTGAGCGCATCGCGAAACGACGGTTTCCTGCTACCCTTGTGCGCGTCTTTGCGCCACGGCGGTCGGCGCTGCGCGTTTCGCCCCGTCCGCAACCATTCCGACGGACCTTTTTTCCCGGTCGTCCCGCCACAGGTGATTGCATGGCTTTCGAACTGCTCGACGAATACGAACAAAGTGAACTGGTGCGCCGATGGATCAGGGAGAATGCGCTGTCGATCGCGATCGGCGTATTGCTCGGTCTCGCGCTGATCTTCGGGTGGCAGCAGTGGAAAGTGCACCGATTGCATCATGATACCGAAGCGGCGGCGCAGTATCAGGCACTCGGAGATGCCATCGACGCCAGGCGCACGGACGATGCGGACAAGATTGCCGACGCCTTGCGCAAGGATTATTCGAATACGGCCTACGCCGTTTTCGCGGCGATGCGTCAAGCCGATATGTCGAGCGCCAATGGCGATACCAAGGCCGCGGCCGCCGATCTCGAATGGGCGCATGAGCAGGCCGGCAACAGCGCAATGAAGGCGCTGACCGCCCTGCGGCTCGCGCGAGTCACGCTCGCCGAGGGCGACGCCGACGGCGCGCTCAAGCTGCTCGATACGATTCCCAAGGATGATTACGCGGGACCTGCAGAGGAGTTGCGCGGCGATGCGCTGGCCAAACTCGGACGTACCGGCGAAGCGCGAACGGCGTACCGGAACGCGCTGACGCATCTGGACGCACAGGCGCCCGGCGCCAACTTCGTGCAGATGAAGCTGGATGATCTCGCAGCGGCCACGGAGAAGAAGGGCTCATGAAGCGAAGCGTTCTTCTTGCGACAGCCGTCGTCGCGCTGGCATTGGGTGGCTGTACGTTCCTCAAGAACATTGTCGGCACCAAGGACAATGTCGAGCCGCCGCGCGAACTGACCGAGTTCGCGCCGACCATCGATATCCAGGCCTTGTGGACCGAGCGCGCCAGCAAGGGGGCGGGCGACTCCGGTGCGCGAATGTCACCCTCCGTCGTCGATGGTCGCGTCTACGCGGCGGGCATCGACGGAACCGTCGTGGCGATGGATGCGCAATCGGGCAAGGAGATCTGGCGCGTGCATGCGGGCAAGAGCACCGGATCGCTGTGGCGTCTGCGACGCGGTGAAAATTCCCTGCGCTGGTCGGGTGGTCCGGCCGTGGCGGGCGATCTGCTGGTCGTCGGCGGACTCGACGGACAGGTGCATGCCTATTCCGCAGTCGACGGCACCGCGCGCTGGAACGTCATGCTGTCCTCGGAAGTGATCGCGCCTGCGGCGATTGCCGACGGTATCGTCGTCGTGCGTACCAACGACGGCCACCTGACCGGTCTGGACGCGGCAGACGGCAGCCGCAAATGGGTATTCGAACAGCTGGTGCCGGCGCTGAGCCTGCGCGGCAACTCCGCCCCGCTGATCGGCAATGGTCTGGTGTTTTCCGGCCTCGACAACGGCCGCGTGGTTGCGCTCAACCTTGCCAATGGCAACCAGGTGTGGTCGCAGGTCGTCTCGGCGGGCGAGGGTCGGACCGATGTCGAACGCCTTGCCGATGTCGACGGACCGGTCGCGCTCGACGGCAATGAGCTGTACGCCGCAGGTTACCGCGGTCAGGTCGTGGCGTTGTCCAGCGATCGCGGCCAGCCGCAGTGGCAGCGCGATCTGTCCAGTTACGCGGGCGTGGCCGTCGCTGCGGATACGGTGGTCGTGGTCGACGGCGACAGCAACATCTGGGCATTCGACCGTCAGACCGGCGCCAATCGCTGGAAACAGGATGCTCTGCAATACCGCTGGCTCAGCGCGCCGGCGATACAGGGCAACGCGGTTGTGGTCGGTGATCTGGATGGCTATGTGCACTGGCTCAACATCGATGACGGCAAGCTCGCCGCGCGCGAGCGCCTCGGGCACGATCGGATCGAGGGTGCGCCGGTCGTTGCCGCGGGCGTGGTCTATGTCGAAGATGTCGACGGACGTATCGGCGCCTGGCGCGTCGGCCGGTAATCACGCACGGTCGGCGCCGGGAGCATCCGCGATGTTGCCGGTCGTCGCCATCGTCGGACGTCAGAATGTCGGCAAGTCGACTCTGTTCAACGTACTGACGCGCAGCCGCGACGCGCTCGTGGCCGACCTGCCCGGCGTAACCCGCGACCGCCATTACGGCGTCTGTCGCCAATCCGCGCGCGCGTTCGTGATCGTGGACACCGGTGGCCTCGGTGACGGCAGCGAAGATCTGGCGGAGCTGACCACGCGCCAGGTGCAAACCGCGATCGCCGAAGCGGATGCCGTGCTGTTTGTCGTCGATGCGAGAGACGGATTGCTGCCGACCGACGAGGCGATACTCGCGCAGCTCAGACGTGCATCCAAAGCCATCCTTCTCGTCGTCAACAAGGTCGACGGGCTCGATGAGAACTCTGCGCTCTCCGATTTTGCATCGCTCGGCATGGCCGCCGTGTTGCCGGTCGCCGCGGCGCACGGGCGCGGCGTCGGCGGACTGCTGAGCTCACTGATTCCGTTGCTGCCGCAGACACCCGTTGACGAGGCCTCCGCTGACGGCGGCATCCGCATCGCGATCGTGGGACGTCCGAATGTCGGCAAGTCCACGCTGGTCAATCGCCTGCTCGGCGAGGAGCGCATGGTCGCGTCGGACGTTCCGGGTACCACGCGCGATTCGATTGCGGTCGCGCTCGAGCGCGACGGCAGACGTTACACGCTGATCGACACCGCCGGCATACGGCGGCGCGCGCGTATCGAGGATGCAATCGAGAAGTTCAGCGTGATCAAGGCGATGCAATCGGTCGCCGCGTCCGAGGTCACGATCCTCATGCTCGATGCGAACGAGGGCGTGACCGACCAGGATGCGGGGCTCATCGGCCATGTGCTGGAAGCCGGGCGTGCACTGGTCCTGGCGGTGAACAAATGGGATGGTCTGGATCGGTACCAGCGCGAACAATGCCGCGCCTCGCTTTCGCGCAAGCTGGTGTTCGTCCCGTGGGCACGCCAGGTATACATTTCCGCCTTGCACGGCAGCGGCATCGGCGATCTGATGAAGGCGGCCAACCGCGCACATGCGGCAGCGAGCCGGCAGTTCACTTCGTCCGAACTCAATCGCGCGCTCGAGGCGGCCTGCGCCGGTGCCCAACCGCCGCTGGTACGCGGGCATGCGCCCAAGCTGCGTTACGCACATCCGGGTGGCAGCAACCCGCCGACCATCGTGATTCACGGATCGCGGACGAAATACATTGCCGACAGCTATCGGCGCTATCTGGAAAACTTTTTCCGCAAGCGCTATCGGCTCGAAGGCACCCCGGTTCGCATCGAATTGCGCGACGGTGAAAATCCGTTTGCCGGCAAGCGCAACGTGCTGAGCGAGCGCCAGCAGCGCCGGCGCCAGCGCTTGATCCGGCATGCCAAACGCGGGAAAGGCTGATTTGTCGAGCAGTGGAACACACCCATCACATCGCCGGTTTGATTCTCGCAGGCGGAGCAGGCAAACGCCTGGGCGGGCGCGACAAGGGTCTGGCAACAGTGGGCGGCAAACCGCTGATCGCCTGGTTGGTTGCGGCGGTGCGCGCGCAGGTCGATAGCGTCCTCATCGTTGCCAATCGGCACCGCGATACGTACGCGCAATACGCGCCAGCCATCGGCGATGAACTGACCGGTTTTCGCGGACCGCTGGCGGGTATCGCGGCCGGTCTTGGCGCGATCGACGCCGACTGGATGCTGACGGTGCCGGTCGATTGCGTCGAACCGCCGCCGGATCTCGCCCGACGCCTGCTTGATGCCGCCGCGGCGCACGCGACAATCGCGGCCGTCGCGCACGATGGAGAACGAAGACAACCGTTGTTTGCACTGTACGCGGCCGAACTGGTCCGCTCCGCCGCCTGCGCTGCGACGACCGACGCATCGGTCTGGCACTGGCAGAACGAGATGGGTGCCGTGGAGGTCGATTGCCCGACATGGCAGGGGAAGTTTTCGAACCTCAACACCGCCGACGAATTTGCCGCGTTCGAGCGGGAACTCGATGGCCGATCCTGACCTTCCCGGTCCGGTATCGATTGCCGAAGCGCACTCGACGATCGTCGCGCAGTGCGAATCGCGGCGCCTGCGGGTCGAGCCAGTGGCGCTTGATGGTGCGCTCGGACGCGTGCTGGTCGACGACGTGGTCGCGCCTCATGAACTTCCGCCGTTCGCGAATGCCGCGATGGACGGCTATGCGTTGCGCGCAGCCGATCTGGCCAGCCGTGGCGAGGCGCGCTTGCGAGTCGCCGGCGTCATGCTGGCCGGAACATCGACGCCGCACCGCATTGCGGTGGGCGAGTGCGTGCGCATTACCACGGGCGCGCCGCTGCCGGACGGCGCGGACACGGTCGTCATCAAGGAACACGCACGCCTGGATGGGGATCATGTTCTGGTGCCTGCCGGCGAACCGTCCGGAGCACACGTGCGCGCGGCAGGAGAAGACTATCGCGCGGGACAAGTCGCACTGCGACGCGGCAGACGACTGGCTGCGGCCGATCTGGGTCTGCTGGCCTCGTTCGGGTACGACAAGGCAACCGTCTCGCGCGTGCCGTCCGTTGCACTGTTCAGCAGCGGCGACGAGCTGGTTGCGCCGGATCAGACGTTGGGGTTCGGACAGATTCACGACAGCAATGCGGCTGTGCTGGCAGCGCTCCTGCGGGGCGACGGCATTGCGCCGGATCGGGTCGGGCATCTGACCGACGATCCGGCAGCGATGCGCAACACATTGCGCGATGCCGGTGATCGCTACGACGTCATCGTGACTTGCGGCGGGGTGTCGGCAGGCGAGGCCGATTTCATGCCGCGCCTGATCGACGAAATCGGCCGTGTACATTTCTGGAAAGTGCGGATCCGCCCCGGCATGCCGATGCTGTTCGGCGAGATCTCGAACGCGCTCGTATTCGCGTTGCCCGGCAACCCGGTTTCCGCGATCGTGACTTTTCTGGCGCTGGTTCGGAGCGGGCTGCTCGCGCTGCAGGGTCGTGTTGAAGATGCGCCGCGGTGTTGGCATGCACGGCTTGATGTGCCGTTGCAAAAATCCCATGCGCGCACCGAATATCGGCGCGCGCGGCTGGAATCACGCGACGACGGTTCGTTGCGGGTCAAGCCATTGGTGCGCCAGGGTTCTGGGATGTTGGCCAGCGTTGTCGAGGCAGACTGTCTGGTTGTGATACCCGAACACACGCACGAACTGGATGCCGGTGCGGTAGTGGAAATTCTGCTGCTGCCGGGCCTATGCTGATCCGATGAATCCGACCAGGACGCCCGGGCGCGAGCAGGACTCGCGGACCCATGCCGTTGACGAAGTGGATCCCGCCGAGGCACTGGCACGCCAGCGCAACGGCGCACTCATGATAGACGTGCGCGAGGACAGCGAGCGCGCCGTCGGCATGCCGCTCGACGCAGTCGGTCTTGCGCGTGGCCTCATCGAGGAGCACATGGCCGACCTCGCACCGGATCGGCAACGCGAAATCCTGACGCTGTGCGGGAGCGGCCGTCGATCGATGCTGGCGGCCGCGACGTTGCGCGAACTCGGCTACGCGCGCGTGGCATCCGTGCGCGGCGGCTTCGCGGCCTGGAAG
>JBAVZT010000377.1:0-3154 GCA_049588955.1 Rhodanobacteraceae bacterium
GAGATCGAGCGCGCCGTCCATCGCCGCTTCGAGCTTGACGTTGAACCAGGTGTCGATCGTTGCATCGAGGAAGCGCAGTGCGAAACCGTACACAACGATCACGGGCGGAATCGCGAGCAGCACCATCATGACCAGGAGACGCCGGCTGAGCCGCGCACCGGGCGCGTTGCGTCGCCGGTCCCGGGCAAGGCGCCAGAGACGCACGACGATCGCAACAGCCAGCAGGCAAAGTGCCAGCACGGCTGCCGCGAGCACCCACGGATACCAGGCCACGAAGCGTTCCCCCGATGTCGCATCTTCGGCGAGGCGCCACGACGCAACCAGCAGCGCCAGCGCCACCAGCGCAGGCAAGCCGCGGCGCAGCAGCGGAATCAGCCAGCGTTTGACCATGCGTAATCCGTGGAAAGACGCCAGGCCGGCTCGAACCAGGCCGGCAGCCTGAGTGCACCAGGCAATGCGGCTCGATCCAGACCGATCGCGACTTGCAGCCGCGTATCGCGTGGCAGCGTGGCGAATGCCGCCGGCAGATCCAGCCGCAGCGAGGCGAGGGCGTCGATGAGGTAGGCCGACACGGCAAAACTGCGCGAACCACCGGATTGCTGCGGAACCTGCAATTGATAGCGTTGTGACAACGGGTAATAACGCAAGACAACGCGATCGTGCGCCTGTGCCCGAGGTCCGCCGCCCGAGACGCCGCCTGCACGCAGATCGATGTCCAGCGTGAGCGGAATGCCGTGGTCGAGCGCGTCGCGCATCGGCCCGCTCAACACGCAATCCAGATCAAGGTCCAGCACGGCGCCATCCGGCGACGAGCGCAATGCGGCGGAACGAACGGCGAGATGCCCAGGTGTCTGCTCTCGCAGGCGCGTACAGCCCGGCAGCACCGAAACCAGGGCTATCGCCATGAGCAGACAGCGGGCGGTTGGTCCGAAGCACGACTTGCGTGCCCGACTATCGGTTTTTTTCCACCATCGCATAATAGAAACCATCCATGCCTCCGACACCCGGCAGACGCTGGCGACCGGGACCGGCCACGATCCCCAGATTATCCGGCAATGGCAGCGCGTGCGCGTCGGTGTGTTCGGCCAGCAGGGAAGCCATCACGGTTTCGTTTTCCTCGCGCAGCACCGAGCAGGTCGCATAGACCAGTATTCCGCCCGGCGCCAGCAGCGGCCATAGCGCGCGCAGCAGGTGTGCCTGCGTGGCTGCAAGCGTCGCAATATCGCCAGCGCGCCGGTGCAGGCGCACGTCGGGCTGTCGCCGCATGATGCCGCTGGCCGAACACGGCGCATCGACCAGGATACGATCGAATGCCCGACCGTCCCACCACTCGGCAGGTGCCGTTGCATCCGCTGCGCAAACCTTTGCCGCGAGGCCAAGGCGCGCGAGATTCTCCTTGATCAACGGCACGCGTTCGCGGTCGCGATCGAGCGCCAGCAAGCGCACGTCGGCGCGTTCAAGCAGGTGCGCCGCCTTGCCGCCGGGTGCCGCGCAGGCATCGAGTACGCGCAAGCCGTCGCCGGGGTCGAGCAAATCGACCACGCGTTGCGCGGCTCCGTCCTGCACCGAGAAGTAGCCGTTCTCGTAACCGGGCAGGCGGGTTACGTCGGTGCTTCGCGCGAGGACCAGGCCGTCGGGCAATTCCGGGTGCGACGCAGCGGTAATGCCGGCATCGCGCAGCAATGTCTGCAGTGCGGCCGGATCGCAGCGTCGCCGATTGACGCGCAGCGTCAGCGGCGCTTCGCGATTGTTGGCGACAAGGATGTCTTCGGCCGAGTCGGGCCAGTCGCGCTCTATGGCGTCGATCAGCCAGCGCGGGTGCGCGTGGCGCGTCACCGGGTCGCTGTCGAGCCGGGCTTCGAGCGTATCGCGTTCGCGCAAAAATCGGCGCAGCAGTGCATTGACCAGCCCGGCGTGACGCGGCTTGCCGAGCAAGCGAGCCGCATCGACCGCGGCCGCGACGGCTGCATGATCGGGCAGACCGAGCTGCGCGATCTCGGCCAACGCGAGTACCAGCAACGCGCGGATTGTCCGCGCTGAGGCGGGCAACGGTGCGTCCAGGACAAGCGCGAGCACAGCGTCCAGACGCAGCCACCAGCGCGTGGCGGCAAACAGGCTGGCGGACAGCAACGCACGATCACGCGCATCGGGGGTCCTGGCCATGCCTCGGGTCAGCGCGACGCGCAACGAGACGCCCTCGAACACGACATCGGTCAGCGCCCGGGCAGCGCGTGCGCGCAGCTCGGCGCCCGGATTCATCGTCGCATCCTCAAATCGGGTCGTGCATTCAACCAGTCGCGGACCGGCATGCGGCGTCCGCCCGGTCGTTGCAACTCGGTGATGTGCAACACGCCGACCCGGCAGGCGACATCGATGCCATCGGTCTCCGCCGAGATCACCGTTCCCGGCGCAAACCCGCTCTCCGCTTCGGGCTGGATTCGGGTACCGCCTTCCTTTTTTGTCGGCCTGCGGTCCGCGGCCTGCCAGATCCGAACGTGGTCGCCGGCGAGATCGGCCTCGGCCACCGGCCATGGATTGAACGCGCGCACCTTGCGTGCCAGCGTAGCTGCCTCCTCATTCCAGTCGAGCCGTGCCTCGCGCTTGTCGAGCTTGTCGGCCCAGGTCACGCCGTCGGCCGCCTGGGGCATCGCCGCCGGGAGCGTGCCGCGCGCGGCGTCGATGGGCGCCTCACCGAGCAGTTCGGCGCCGAGCGTGCTCAGACGATCGTGCAGGCTTGCGGCCGTGTCGGTCGACAGGATCGGCGTTGCGCGTTCGCGGATCACCGGGCCGGTGTCGAGTCCCGCCTGCATCTGCATCAGGGTAACGCCGGTTCGCCGATCTCCGGCCAGAATCGCACGCTGGATCGGCGCCGCACCGCGCCAGCGCGGCAACAGCGAGGCATGGATATTCCAGCAACCGAGCCGGGGGATCGCGAGCACCGGTCGCGGCAGGATCAGGCCGTAGGCGATCACGACAATCAGGTCTGGTGCGAGCGCGCGCAATCGTTCCCGCGCCGCCGGCGTTTTCAGGCTCGACGGTTGCTCGACCGGGATAGCGGCCGCCAGCGCCGCTTGCTTGACAGGGCTCGCCGCGATGCGGCGCCCGCGACCGCTCGGTCGATCGGGTTGAGTGTAGACGGCGGCCATGTCGACAT
>JBAVZT010000378.1:0-2993 GCA_049588955.1 Rhodanobacteraceae bacterium
CAGGGCGACCTCGGCCTGACATCGGGTGTCCGGACCCGGCAGGTCGAGGTCGAGGGAGTTCTGCAGCGTACTTCTGGATTCACTCTCGATTGCCGAGTCCAGCTTGCACGATCGACCGGACGCCACAATGCAAAAGATGCGGGGCTTCGGGAGCGAAAGACGCTGCTGCAAAGCGTTTGTTACGTTGCCGTGTGTGCAGTCAGCAGCGTTTTTGGCAGATCGCGAATCAGCGCGGCAAGCTGGCGCAGCAGCGGTGCGGTCGCGCTGCTCTTGCGCCAGGCCATCGCGATGCGCCGGCTCGGCATGTCGGCACCGGCGAATTCGATCAGATGCACGTGCGGCGTCTGCGGGATGGGCGGCTGGACGGCCAGCACCGGCAGCAAGGTGATGCCGACATGGGCGGCGACCATTTGCCGCAGCGTTTCCAGACTGGTCGCCCGGAATCCGGTGCGCTCCCTTGCGCCGGCAAGCTGGCACACGTCGAGTGCGTGATCGCGCAGGCAATGGCCGTCCTCGAGCAGCAATACGCGTTGATCGATCAAGTCGGCGACCTTGAGCTTCCTGCGCCTGGCCAGGGGATGGTCTTCCGGTACCGCCAGCATGAACGGCTCCTCGAACAGGAATTCGCGCTCGAGCTGATCCTCGTGCAGGGGCAGCGCGAGTATGCCGGCATCGAGGCGGCCTTCACGAAGTTTCTTCAGCACGACCTCGGTTTTTTCCTCGAACAGCAACAGTTCGAGCCGCGGAAAGCGCTTGCGGATACGCGGGATCACATGGGGCAGCAGGTACGGCCCGAGCGTCGGGAAAATTCCGAGGCGAATCGTGCCCGATTCGGGATCCTTGGTCCTGAGTGCGATTGCCCTGATCTCATCGACCTCACCGAGCGCCGCACGCGCACGGTCCACGATGTCACGTCCCACCTCGGTCAGCAGCACATTGCGTGGCGTACGTTCGACCAGCGCCACGCCGAGTTCGTCCTCGAGCTTGCGGATCTGGGTCGACAGTGTCGGCTGGCTGACGAAGCTTGCCTGCGCGGCACGCCCGAAATGGCGATGCTCGGCCAAGGCGACCAGATAGCGCAGATCACGCAAGTTCACGACGACCTTACTTCATTTGAAATTTCTATCGAATAAATGATATCAATCAACTTAACAGATTGATAGTCGGCTTCTATCACCGTGCCCGCGCGATCGCGCGTTTTTCCCGCCCCGAATTCGAGGAGTCCATCACGCTGGCCGGTCGCGACGGGCCGCTATTGCCTCGGCGCGAGGTTTCGTCCTCGCCAACGCGATTATCCATGCCATCGGCAGCGAATATGGGCCGAGCGCCGGGAAGGTCCCGAGACGGATCGGGCCGCTTTCGCTCCAGCATAAGGACCGCTATTGCCCGCTGGCGCTCCGGGGATAAGATGAGGACGCTCATTGCACGGGGAGTGGCGATGGACGATAGAAGGGACGAGGTTGCACTGTTCGCGGATATTCCGGAACGCGGCACCGCCGACAATCTGCTGCGCACGGCCCAGCAGCATCATGTGGTCCTGTCCAGCATGGCCGACACCAAGGCCAATATCATCATTACCGTTTCGTCGATCGTGCTCACCATCGCGCTTGGGCGTCTGGAGGATCCGGCACTGCGTTTGCCGGTGTTGACCCTTACCGCGTTCACGCTGGTCGCGCTGTTGCTTGCGATCCTGGCCGTGCTGCCGAAGTACCGGCCACCGAAATTGCCCGACGGCGAGTTGCCGCCCGGATTCAACCTGGTGTTCTTCGGGCACTTCGCACAGTTGTCGCGCACGCGTTATCTGGCCGAGATGAGCCGCGCGCTGGCCAGCGACGGCTCCCCGTACGCGACCTGGTCACGCGACATCTATGCGCTCGGCTGGTATCTCGCACACCACAAGTACCGATATCTGCGCTACAGCTATCTGTTCTTCCTGGCCGGTTTCGTGCTGGCCTGTCTCGAGCGCGGCTGGGCGCTGGTGTTTTCGTGAATGCCTGAGGCTATCCGCGGGCTGCTGATTGCCGCGCAAGCGCGCTTGTCGGGTGAATCGGTGCGGCTGGAAAGCGAGCTGCTGCTGGCGCACGCGTTGGATCGTCCGCGCGCCTGGCTCTACGCCCATCTCGATGATCGGCCTTCGCACGCATCGAGCCAACACTTTGACGCGCTCATCGAGGCCCGTGCGCAAGGCAGACCGGTCGCCTATCTGCTTGGGCAGCGCGAATTCTGGTCGTTGCCGCTGCGGATCACGCCCGATGTCCTGATTCCCCGACCGGAAACCGAACGGCTGGTCGAGCTGGCGCTTGCACGCATCGACGCCGAAGGCGGCACCGAGGTGGCCGATCTCGGCACCGGATCGGGCGCCATCGCGCTCGCGATTGCGCACACTCGCCCGCAAGTTCGGGTGCTCGCAACCGATGTCGGTGCAACCGCACTTGCCGTTGCGCGTGACAATGCCGTGCGGCTCGGCCTTGCCAATGTCGCGTTTGCCGAAGGCGACTGGTGCGCGGCACTTGGTACACGGAGGTTCGACCTGATCGTGTCGAATCCGCCTTACATACGTGCAGATGACCGTCATCTCGAACAGGGCGATCTGCGCTTCGAGCCGCGCGCTGCGCTCGCCTCCGGCGATGACGGCCTCGATGCGATTCGCTCAATCGTGGGTGCCGCGTCGCGACATCTGAATCCCGGTGGCTGGCTGTTGCTCGAACATGGGGCGCAGCAGGGCGCGGCGGTACGTACGCTGCTTGTCGCGGCGGGCTTCGTGAACACAGAAACTGCGTGCGATCTCGCCGGGCACGAACGCGTCACTTGCGCGTCTGCGAAACGGGAGTAATTCGTCCAGCAAGGGGTTTGCCGGAAAGCCGATCTCGTCGCCTGTGCAGCTGGCACGTACCGCGGCGAGGGCCTCAGCCGGTGTGGCGCAACGCCGGCGCCACGATCAAGTCGCCGAAGCGCGCGCGAATCGCCGCTTCGATACCGGCGCTGTCGAGGCC
>JBAVZT010000379.1:0-2037 GCA_049588955.1 Rhodanobacteraceae bacterium
TGTCAGCGCTGCCTGGATCCGCTGGCTGCCGGGCGATCTGCCGGCCGCGGCCTACGCGACCCTGACCAACACCGGTCCTCGGCTGGTGCGACTGAGCGGCGCCACGAGTCCGGACTATGCCGACGTCATGCTGCACCGCTCGGTCGTGCGCGACGGCAAATCGCTCATGCAAGCCGTTGCGGGGATCGATATCCGCTCCGGCGGCTCGGTGACGCTCGCGCCGGGCGGCTATCATCTGATGCTCATGCGCGCGCGGCACGCGATCGAGCCCGGCGACATGGTTCACCTGCAACTCGATTTCGCCGATGGCAGAACGCTCGATGCGGCGTTCGCCGTGAAACCTGCAAACACCGACGCCGGCGGCTAAGGACCTTTTGAAAGCCACCTTTGCCTTGAATATTCCTAGGACAGGCCAGGTCTGTCTGCGCGCAGGTCGTCGTTGCGCTGGCTTGAAAGACGGCCAGTCTTCCTGCGCCAACGCGCCGCGATCTGCACACAGACAGACAGGGTGACAGCTGCGTCAGGTTGACTCGAGGGTCCCCGAGCGTCGAACCTCCCGTTTGTCGGTTTCGCGCGTTGGGTGTGAGAGACGCGCACTTTGCGGGGCCCGGCGGCCGTGGTCTTTGTGATACCTTCGCGCGTGGCGCGCGGGGGATGCGCCAGACAGGACCGCGTGGCCGGATCCGATGCGGGCAAGACCCGCACCCGGTCCCGAACGCCTGCTTGGTGGCGCGGCGAGGTGAACCGCATGCGCGTTGTCGCGGTCGCAAAGGCTTTTTGCATTTTTCCGCTGGTTCTTGCCGGCATGCTCGCGACTGCGGCAGGCCCGCAGACAGCGGTGCTGGCACCGGGTGCAACGCGCACAGACCACTTTGCGACCGGCGGGAAACAGCATTACCGGATCGATCTGGAGCAGGGTCAGGCCGTCGTTGTGACGCTGACGCAGCTCGATGCCACCGTGCAGTTGCGCTGGACGACGGGCACCGGTGCGCGATCACCGCTTTTCCAGAACGACGCCGGGCGCCACGCGCGAATGCGTCTGACGCTGGTCGCGGACGGCGATACCCGCTGGCGGATCGATGTCGCCGCGGAGAACGCCGGCTTGCCTGCAAGCTGGCGTCTCGAGGTGAGCAAGGTACATCCGGCGACCGCCGCAGACCGCGAGCGCGCGCTGGCCGAGCAGAGCCTCGCCCAAGCCGAGGCGCTGCGTCGCGAGATGGGAAGCCTCGAATCCGGCAAGCGCTCGGCGAGCGACGTCGCGGTCGATGCGCAAGCGCAGTTTCAGGCGGCCATCCGCCATGCCAAGGCGGCCGCGGACGACTGCATCCGGTTGACGGCCCATGCCGACCTCGCCCGATTGCAGTACGCGCGCGGCGATTATGCGAGTGCCGTGAAGTCGGCGAAATCGGCGCTGGGATTTCGTTGCGGAGAGGACCGCGACGCCTCCGCGGCGGCGGAACGCGCCGTGGCCGAGAGAACGCTCGGGTCGGCGCTCGGCTACACCGGTGATCTGGTCGGCGGCACCGCCGCGCAGGAACGTGCGCTTGCGCTGTACCGGCAAACCGGCGATCCGCATTTTCAGGCGATGGCACTCGGCAACCTCAGCGCGGATTATCGGGTGCTCGGCGAAACTCACAAGGCGCTCGATGCCGCGCAACGTACCTTGCGTCTGGCCATCGCGAACCACGATGCCAAGCGCGCGTTGTTCGCGCACGAAAGCATCGGTGCGATCCACCTGCAGCGCGGCGAACTCGCGCTCGGGCGCGAGGCCTACCGGCAGACCATCGAGGATCTCAAGGCCACGCCGAACCCGATGATCGAAGGCATGGCCTGGAACGATCTCGGTTTGCTCTACGGCGAACTCGGCGACGACGAGGAGTCGACACAGGCATACCGGAAGGCCGAAACCGCCTGGCAGGCCGGCGGCAACACCGACGGCCTGGTCGAGACGCACATCAACGAAGCCGAGGCGGCGCTGCGCGACGGCCACGTCGAACGCGCGACTACCCTTTTCCAGTCCGCGCTCGACTACTACGC
>JBAVZT010000380.1:0-1856 GCA_049588955.1 Rhodanobacteraceae bacterium
GCATCAACACCGATCCGCTGGTGTCGATCGATTTCAACAATGACCCGCGCTCGTCGATCTACGACGCGACGCAGACCCGCGTCATGGGCGGTACGCTGGTCAAGGTGCTGGCCTGGTACGACAACGAGTGGGGCTTTTCCAACCGCATGCTCGACATGACCGCGGTATTCGCCGCGGTATAGGGCATTTGAAGAGGCAGTGCGCGCAGGGGGATCGTCTGGCCCCCGAACGTGCACGCGCCGAGATGTGATGCGCAGTTCACGATGAGCGGGGGAGGCCTTGACGCGATCACATAGTCCTGTATATTTACAATCATGTAAATGGACTAATGTGATCGAGCATGACGGAAAACAAGCCTCGGTACGAGGAAGTCGTGATCCCCGCGTTGCTCAGGCACGCTCGTGTCACCTATGCGGTGGCGATGCGCCGCGCATTGGCGGAGGCCGGGTACGACGACGTTCCCAAGAACGGCCTGTACGTCCTCGGCGGATTGGCCATGGGAGGCGACGACGTTCCGCTCTCGAAGTTGATTCGCGACTTGCGCATCTCCAAGCAGGCCGCCGGCCAGCTGGTCGACACCCTGGTGACGCGCGGCTATCTGCAGCGCGAGGTCGACCGGCACGACCGGCGCAGGCTGACCGTGGTCCTGACGAAGCGCGGCCGGGCCGCCGCGGCCGCACAAACCAGAGCCCGCGAGAAAATCGATGCGCAGCTATTGGCACGAGTGGGCCAGCGTAACCTCGGCGTCACGCGCAGGGTGCTCGCCGAATTGATCGATATCGGGCGCCGGCAAGAGGAGTCGGGTCCCGATACGGGTAACCCATCGGAGGCGAGCCGATGATTTCAGGCGCCATCGCTCAGCTTCGCACCACAAACCTAGCTGCATCCATCCGCTTCTACACCAGCCTGCCGGGACTGACGCTGGAATTCCGCTACCAGGATTTCTACGCGGGCATCCGCGCAGGTAACCAGGTCTTCCACCTGAAGCTGGTGGACGAGGAGGATCCCTCCATCGCGTACGTGGAGCAGGGCGGACACTTCCATCTCTACCTTGAAACGGACGATGCCGCGGCTGCGGCGGACGCGTTGAAGACGAAAGGCATCCGGCTGGTGAAGGATGTGCATGACACCGCGTGGGGAACGCGCGAGTTCGTCATTCGGGACGACCAGGGGCATACGCTGTACTTCGGCGACCGGTTGCCTTGATCGCCCCCAGCTATATCGCTGGGGGCTTCTCGATTCCGCATTCAGATACGCGTTAGACGCGTATCTGAATGGGCCACGCCACGTATCCGTACTCGCGAGCGTCCAGTACGCGCGTTGAATTGCGCACGACGGAAGTCAAGTCCGATGCCTCCAGGCCCCCGTGCTTCGACTTCCACCGGTAGTACGTCGGCACGCTGAATCATCGGCCGCTCTGCAGAGGTCCTTCACCGGAACGCCGGCGTCGGCGGATCGAGACGATCCGCGCTTCGATAATCGTGACTTCTTCATGGAACCCTCCTCCTGGCTGTGAAACATGCCGGAACGTCTACTTGCGGGTTCCCGCCGGGTGTCTACCTGACGAAGGAACCTTGACGGCACTCTGAACCTCGTCTTAAGTGGGCCGTTTAACGAATCGAACCTAGGCGCGAAGGTGGCAGTCGAAATCCACATCGCAGGAAGCGACGCAGAAATTCATGGAGTCGATCACCCCATAACAAGTTGGAGTTCCCATCATGAGAAAGACGATTCTTGCGATTGCCCTGACTACCGCCGGCTTCGCCGCGCTCCCGATCGCAAGTCACGCTGCGGATACCGGCGGCTTCTTCATCAACGGCAACGTCGGCCGCTCGAACCTGAGCAAAGGCCCCTAC
>JBAVZT010000381.1:0-3947 GCA_049588955.1 Rhodanobacteraceae bacterium
CATCGTGTGCAACGCCGACGAAGGCGATTCGGGAACCTATGCCGATCGCATGCTGATGGAGGGCGATCCGTTCGTGCTGATCGAGGGCATGACGATCGCCGCGCTCGCGATCGGCGCAACGCGGGGCTATATCTATCTTCGCAGCGAATATCCGCACGCACGACGCGTGCTCGACGAGGCGATCGCGATCGCAACACGCGAGCACTATCTGGGCGCCGACGTGCTCGCCAGCGGCAAGCGCTTCGAACTTGAATTGCGGCTCGGCGCCGGCGCCTACATCTGCGGCGAGGAAACCTCGCTGCTCGACAGCCTCGAAGGCAAGCGCGGTCAGGTACGCGCGAAGCCGCCGCTGCCCGCGATCAGGGGCCTGTTCGGTCAGCCCACCCTCGTCAACAACGTCGTCACGCTGGCCTCGGTGCCGATCGTGCTCGATCGCGGCGCGGCGTTCTATCGCGATTTCGGCAGCGGCCGGTCGCGCGGTACGCTGCCGATCCAGCTTGCCGGGAATCTGAAGCACGCCGGGCTGGTCGAACTCGCGTTCGGTATCACGCTGCGCGAATTGCTGTACGACTACGGCGGCGGATCGTTCTCGGGCCGGCCGCTGCGCGCAGTGCAGATCGGCGGACCGCTCGGCGCCTATCTGCCCGAATCGAAATTCGACACCGTGATCGACTATGAAACGCTCGCGGCGGCCGGCGGCATGCTCGGGCACGGCGGTATCGTTGCATTCGACGACACCGTGGACATGGCCGCACAGGCGCGCTTCGCGATGGAGTTCTGCGCGGTCGAATCGTGCGGCAAGTGCACACCGTGCCGGATCGGTTCCACGCGCGGCGTCGAGGTGATCGACCGCATCCTCGCCGGCGACGAGCGCGAACGGAATCTCGCATTGCTCGACGATCTGTGCGAAACCCTGCGGCACGGCTCGCTGTGCGCACTCGGCGGATTGATCCCCGACCCGGTGAAAAGCGCGCTCGAATATTTTCCGGAGGACTTCGCGCGCGCGCGGTCGGCGCCGGTCCAGGAGGAAGCGAAACGTCATGCGCTCGATAGCTGAAAACGATCTCGGCACACCACTCTCCAACGCGATCGACCAGGTTGCGTTGCAGGTCGATGGCCAGCTGGTCACCGTCCCCCGAGGCACCTCGGTGTTGCGCGCCGCGGCCGAAATCGGTATCGCGATCCCGAAACTGTGCGCGACCGAAATGCTCGATGCATTCGGTTCGTGCCGGCTCTGCCTGGTCGAAATCGACGGCATGAAAGGCTACCCGGCCGCGTGTACGACGCCGGTCAGCGAAGGCATGCGGGTGACAACGCAGAATGCGAAGCTCGCCGACCTGCGACGTGGCGTGATGGAGCTCTACGTCTCGGATCATCCGCTCGACTGTCTGACCTGCCCGGCCAACGGAAATTGCGAATTGCAGGAGATGGCCGGTGCCGTGGGCCTTCGTGAAGTGCGATACGGCTACGCTGGCTCGAATCATGTTCATGCGTTCAGCCCCGAACGCGAGAGTCAACAAGCGTTTTCCCCCAACCCGTTGTTTGTACCGGCGGACCAATCCAATCCGTATTTCACGTTCGATCCGTCGCGCTGCATCGTCTGTTCGCGCTGCGTACGTGCATGCGATGACGTGCAGGGCACGTTCGCGCTCACGATCGAAGGGCGCGGCTTCGCCTCCCGGGTTGCCGCCAGCCAGAACGAGAATTTTCTCGAATCCGAGTGCGTCTCGTGCGGCGCCTGCGTGCAGGCCTGCCCGACTGCCACGCTGACCGAAAACTCGCTGATCGAGAAAGGCCAGGCCGAGCACAGCGTCGTCACCACCTGCGCCTATTGCGGGGTCGGCTGCTCGTTCCGCGCCGAGATGCGCGGCGAAGAACTCGTGCGCATGGTGCCGAACCAGGATGGCCAGGCCAATCACGGGCACTCGTGCGTGAAGGGGCGCTTCGCGCTCGGCTACGCGACGCATCCGGATCGCATCACCACGCCGATGATCCGCGCGAAGCTCACCGATGCGTGGCGCGTGGTGTCATGGGACGAGGCAATCGCGCACGTCGCGGGCGAATTCCGGCGTATCCAGAAGGAGTACGGGCGCGACGCGGTCGGCGGCATTACCTCCTCACGCTGCACCAACGAGGAAACCTATCTGGTGCAGAAACTCGTGCGTACCGGTTTCGGCAACAACAATGTCGACACCTGCGCGCGCGTGTGCCATTCACCGACCGGTTACGGCCTCAAGTCCACGCTCGGCGAATCGGCCGGCACCCAGGATTTCGATTCGGTCGAGCATTGCGACGTCGCGCTCGTGATCGGCGCGAATCCGACCGACGCGCATCCGGTGTTTGCCTCGCAACTCAAGCGCCGTCTGCGCGCGGGCGCGAAGCTCATCGTGATCGATCCGCGCACCATCGATCTGGTGCGCATGCCGCACGTCGAGGCAACGTTTCACCTCAAGCTCAAGCCCGGCACCAATGTCGCGGTGCTCAATACGCTCGCGCATGTGATCGTCGAGGAAGGCCTGATCGACGAGGATTTCGTCGCCGCGCGCTGCGAGCGCGATGCCTATCAACGCTGGCGCACGCTCGTTTCCGATCCGCGCTACGCGCCCGAGGCGATGCAGGCGGAAACCGGAGTCGCGGCCGACCTGGCGCGCGGCGCGGCGCGGCTTTACGCGACCGGCGGCAATGCGGCGATCTATTACGGCCTCGGCGTGACCGAACATTCGCAGGGATCGACCGCGGTCATGGCCATCGCCAATCTCGCGATGGCGACCGGCAACATCGGCCGGCCCGGCACCGGAGTCAATCCGCTTCGCGGTCAGAACAACGTGCAGGGTTCGTGCGACATGGGCTCGTTCCCGCACGAATTTCCCGGCTATCGCCATGTATCCGACGACGCCGTGCGCGCGAGTTTCGAGCAGGCCTGGGGCGTGCCGCTCGTCGCCGAGCCGGGCCTGCGCATCCCGAACATGTTCGAGGCCGCGCTCGACGGCGAATTCAAGGCGCTCTACATCGAGGGCGAGGACATCGCGCAAAGCGATCCGAACACGCAGCACGTCACCGCGGCGTTGTGCGCAATGGAGTGCATCGTGGTGCAGGACCTGTTTCTGAACGAAACCGCGAAATACGCCCACGTATTCCTGCCCGGCTCCTCATTCCTCGAAAAGGACGGCACCTTCATCAACGCCGAGCGACGCTGTTCGCGCGTGCGCAAGGTCATGCACGCACCGGGCGGCTACGCCGACTGGGAAATCACGCAGCTGATCTCGAACGCACTCGGCTATCCGATGGACTACGAGCATCCGTCCGACATCATGGACGAGATCGCGCGGCTCACCCCGACCTTCGCCGGGATCAGCTACGAGAAGCTCGATCGGCTCGGCAGCGTGCAGTGGCCGTGCAACGACGAAGCGCCCGCGGGCACCCCGGTCATGCACGTCGGCGAGTTCGTGCGCGGCAAGGGCCGTTTCATGCTGACCGCGTACGTGCCGACCCGCGAGCGCGTGAACGCAAGGTATCCGCTGCTGCTGACGACCGGGCGCATCCTGAGTCAGTACAACGTCGGCGCGCAGACGCGACGTACGGCCAACATGGTCTGGCACAGCGAGGACCTGCTCGAAATGCATCCGGAAGATGCCGAGCAGCGCGGCATCGTCGAGGGCGACTGGGTCGGCGTCGAGAGCCGCGCCGGCGACACCGTGTTGCGCGCGACGATCACCGATCGCATGCAGCCCGGCGTCGTCTATACGACGTTCCATTTCCCCGACTGCGGCACCAACGTGGTGACCACCGAGAACTCGGACTGGGCTACCAATTGTCCGGAATACAAGGTGACCGCGGTGCAGGCGACACGCGTGACACAGCCCTCGGAATGGCAGCAGCGCCATCGCGCATTCGACGAGGCGCAACAGGAGCTGTTGCGCGAACGTCGCAATCCGGTTGCCGCGGAC
>JBAVZT010000382.1:0-7862 GCA_049588955.1 Rhodanobacteraceae bacterium
TGGCCACACCGATCTGGTCGAGCCGCTGTCGCTCGATGAGGCCTATCTCGATGTCACCGAGAACAAGCGCGCGCTCGCCTCGGCGACCGCCATCGCGCGCACCATCCGTGCGCAGATTCGCGAGGAAACCGCGCTGACCGCGTCCGCCGGTGTCGCGCCGGTCAAGTTCCTCGCCAAGATCGCATCGGACTGGCGCAAGCCGGATGGCCTGTTCGTGATTCGTCCGCACGAGGTCGAAGCGTTCCTGACACCACTCCCGGTTGCGCGCATACACGGCGTCGGCAAGGTGATGGACGCCAGGCTCGCCGCTCTCGGCATCCGCACGGTCGGGGAGCTGCGCCGCTTCGACAGCGCCGAACTCGAACGCCGTTTTGGCCGCTACGGCCGTCGCCTGGCCGGCCTTGCGCGCGGCATCGATGCGAGCGAGGTCAGGCCCGATCGCCCGACCCGGTCGATTTCGGCCGAAGACACGTTTGAAACCGATGTCGCGCTCACCGAAACCGCCCCGGTAATCCGCCGTCTTGCCGACAAGGTGTGGAGCGCGACGCGCAATACCGATCGAGTCGGTCGCACCATCGTGCTCAAGCTCAAGACCGCCGAGTTCCGGATTCTCACGCGCAGCCACACGCCGGCGCAGGCGCCATGCGCTGCGCTGGAAATCGCCGAGACGGCGCTCGCGCTGCGCGCACGCATCGATCTGCCGGCGTCGACGCGCTACCGGCTGGTCGGCGTGGGTCTGGGCAATTTCCGCGACCCCGACGATCTGCCGCAACCGCAGTTGTTCGACATTCGCTGATCCAGCGCGACCGTCACACCGTGATCGGATTCGGTTTTTCCGGATCGATCTTCCACACCTTGATCGCGCGCGCGACATCGGCCGCTTCCAGGCCACCTTCGGCCGCGAGTGCCGCAATCGCGGCATGCGCGATGTAATAACGGTCGACCTCGAAGAACCGGCGCAGATTCGCGCGCGTGTCCGAGCGCCCGAATCCGTCGGTGCCGAGCACGACATAGCGCCTGCCGGCCGGCAGAAACGCGCGGATCTGATCGGGATAGGCGCGCACGTAGTCGGTCGCCGCGATCACCGGCCCGTCGCGCGTTTCAAGGCATTCGTTCACATACGATGCGCGCGGCTTCTTCGAGGTCGGATGCAGGCGATTCCAGCGCTCGGCATCGGTGCCGTCGCGACCAAGCTCGGTAAAGCTCGGGCACGACCAGATGTCGCTGGCGACCCCGAACTCCTTGTCCAGCAATTCCGCCGCCGCGATCACCTCGCGCAGGATCGTACCCGACCCCAGCAACTGCACGCACGGCGCCTGCTTCGCCTTGGATTTCGCTTTTGCCTTCCCCGAATCCCGAAACAGATACATCCCCTTGATGATGCCCTGGGCACTGCCCTTGGGCATTTCCGGGTGCGTGTAATTCTCGTTCATGACCGTGACGTAGTAATACACGTCCTCCTGTTCGTGCAGCATGCGGCGCACGCCATCCTGCAGGATCACCGCGACCTCGTAGGAAAAGGTCGGATCGTATGCGCGGCAATTCGGAATCGCGCTGGCCAGAAGATGACTATGGCCATCCTCGTGCTGCAGGCCTTCGCCGTTCAACGTGGTGCGCCCGGCCGTCCCGCCGACCAGAAAACCGCGCGCACGCATGTCGCCCGCCGCCCAGGCCAGATCGCCGATGCGCTGGAAACCGAACATGGAGTAGTAGATGTAGAACGGCAACAACGGTACGTTGCTGACCGAATAGCTGGTCGCCGCCGCCATCCAGGCCGACATCGCACCGGGTTCGCTGATGCCTTCCTGCAGCACCTGGCCTTTCTGGTCCTCTCGGTAATACATCAACTGGTCGGAATCCATCGGCTTGTATTTCTGGCCGAATGGCGCGTAGATGCCGATCTGGCGGAACATCCCTTCCATGCCGAACGTGCGTGCCTCGTCGGCGACGATCGGCACCACGCGCGGACCGATGGCCTTGTCGCGCAGCAACAGGTTGATGCCGCGTACAAAGGCCATGGTGGTCGAGATTTCGCGCTCGCCGCTGCTCTTGGTGATCTGCTCGAACGCCGCAAGATCCGGCGTCGGCAGGGATTCGTCGCTTTTCCGCCGGCGTTGCGGCAGGAAACCGCCGAGCTCCGAGCGTCGTTCGATGAGGTATTTGATCTCTTCGGAATCCTTGCCCGGATGGTAATACGGCACCTCGTCGACCTTGTCGTCGTCGATCGGGATGTTGAAGCGGTCTCGAAACACCCGTACCGCCGCGTTGTCCATCTTCTTGGCCTGGTGCGAGATGTTCTGCGATTCGCCGGCCTCGCCCATCCCGTAACCCTTGACCGTCTTGGCCAGAATGACGGTCGGCATGTCTTTGGTGTTGACCGCTTCGTGATACGCGGCATACACCTTGTGCGGATCGTGGCCGCCACGGTTGAGCCGCCAGACATCCTCATCCGAGAGATTGGCGACCATTTCCTTGAGCTCGGGAAACTTGCCGAAAAAATGCTCGCGCGTGTAGGCACCGCCGAACGCCTTGCAGGCCTGGTATTCACCATCGAGCGTTTCCATCATGACCTGGCGCAACAGGCCCTGGGTATCGCGTGCGAGCAGCGGATCCCAGTAGCTGCCCCACAGCACCTTGATGACGCTCCAGCCGGCGCCGCGAAACACGCCTTCCAGTTCCTGGATGATCTTGCCGTTGCCGCGCACCGGGCCGTCAAGGCGCTGCAGGTTGCAGTTGATCACGAAGACCAGATTGTCGAGTTTCTCGCGCCCGGCGAGCGAGATCGCGCCGAGCGATTCGGGTTCGTCCGATTCGCCGTCGCCGATAAAACACCAGACCTTGCGGTCACTCTTTGGAATCAAACCGCGATGCTCGAGATATTTCCAGACTTGCGCCTGATAGATCGCCTGCAAGGGACCGAGTCCCATCGAAACGGTCGGCACCTGCCAGAAATCGGGCATCAGCCACGGATGCGGATAGGAACTCAAACCCTTGCCGTTGCCCGCGACTTCCATGCGGAAGAAATCAAGGCGTTCCTCATCGATGCGCCCTTCGAGAAACGCCCGCGCGTAGATGCCCGGACTCGAATGGCCCTGGTGGAAAATCAGATCACCGGGGTGATGGTCGCTGGGCGCGCGCCAGAAATGATTGAAGCCGACGTCGTACAACGTCGCCGACGAGGCAAAGCTCGCAATGTGCCCGCCGAGTTCGCCCGGCTTGCGGTTGGCGCGCACGACCATCGCCATCGCGTTCCAGCGGATCAGCGAGCGGATGCGCCATTCCATCGCGGCGTCGCCGGGACTCTTGGCTTCCAGGTGCGGCGGGATCGTATTGACGTATTCGGTGGTTGGATCGAATGGCAGATAGCCGCCGGCCCGCCGTGTCGTATCGACCATGCGCTCGAGCAGATAATGCGCACGCTCGGGGCCGTCTGCATTGATTACGCCGGTCAGTGCGTCGATCCACTCCTGACTTTCGGTCGGGTCGAGATCCTGGTCGAGAATATCCTGCAACTGGTTCATCGATGCTCCTCCGCGGTATCACACGTACCTTGGTCGCCTGCGCGCGGGGCCACCGGGTTGACCGGTCGCAACACGGGTACAAGGCGAAGTCTAGCGTATCGGTAGCTGTCGTCGTTTGCGTGCCGACACGCGCTCTGACAAACCCGCAACAGGTGCCCCCAGGGCAAATCCGGCGCCCGGCGCCTCCACGGCATCACCACAACCGGGCGCAATCTCGGATCCGTCCTGGATCATGCGTGGGAGTTCCCGCACCGACGCGCGGCGCGTGACGCTGACACCATGAGACAACATGACCATTGATTGAATTGCATTTCGTTGTCCGCTAGGATCACGCGCGCGGTCTACATGTGGGCTCCGGGACCGCGCGAAAACGAGCCCGTACGGGGATGACAGTGGCTACCCCTGGGGAGTCCTTACTACTCAGGAGACACCGTGCCATGATTTCGGCAATACAGAAGTACTTGTATCGAAGTGGTGTTCTGTGCGTCGCATCACTAATCGGCTTGGGGATTGCTTTTTCGGCTCATGCAACCACGTCCGGCATCCACGACCCGAATGCGGTTGTGACGGCCACGCCCGGCTCGCCGACAGCGCCCGCCGGCGGAACCAGCGTGGTTCTCGATTTCGAGGGCCTGGGAGATCAGGAGGCAGTCAACGAATTCTACAATGGCGGCACCGGCGGCTCCGGCAGCGGCCCGGGGGCCAACTACGGCGTTTCGTTCTCGACCAACTCGCTCGCGTTGATCGACTCCGACGACGGCGGTTCCGGCAACTTCGGTGGCGAGCCCAGCCCGGACACGATCCTGTTCTTTCTCTCGGGTGCGGCGGCAACGATGAACGTGCCCGGAGGTTTCACCACGGGATTCTCCTTCTTCTACTCCGCCATCAACAACCCTGGCGTGATACGTGTCTACGACGGTCTCGATGCGACCGGCAACCTGCTCGCGACTCTTGATCTGCCGTTGACTCCAGCGGGTGGTGCACCGGATCCCACCGGAGATTTCAGTCCGCTGGTTCCAATCGGCGTGACATTCGCGGGTACGGCCATGTCGGTCGACTTTGGCGGCACCGTCAACCAGGTCGGGTTCGACAACATTACGCTCGGCAGCGGCACGCCGGGCGGCGGAGGGCCGCCGCCGCCACCGTCAATCCCGACACCAACGCTGTCGCTCGGTTGGCTGCTGGCGCTGGGTGCACTGCTTGCAGTAGTTGGTTTTACACGGCGGGCAATGCGCCAACGCTGATGCACAAGTTGTCCTGAAGAAAACGGCCGGAGCACTCCTCCGGCCGTTCCAATTCGTGAGCCACCGGCATCCGGCTAGGGACCCTAGCGCGCCGTGCCGCCCTGGCTGCGCAACTGCGCCTCGACGCACGCGATCGCCGTCATGTTGTAGACGCGCCGCACCGTTGCCGCCGGCGTCAGGATGTGTGCCGGTTTCGACAAGCCCATCAGTATCGGACCGAGCATGACGCCATCGGTCATGACGCGAGTCATGTTGAATGCGATGTTGGCCGCATCGAGATTCGGAAACACGAACACGTTGGCGCGGCCCGCGAGCTGCGAGTTGGGGAACAGTCGCTCGCGCACATCCTCGTTGAACGCGGTATCGACATGCATTTCGCCTTCCATTTCGAGCCGTGGCATGCGCTCGCGCAGCACCTCGACGACGCGACGCATCTTCGCGGCGCTCGCATTCTCGTGACTGCCGAAATTGGAGTGCGACAGAATGGCGACTTTCGGTGTAATACCGAATAGTCTCAGGCGGATTACCGCCTGCTGTACCGCTTCGGTCAATTGTTCGACGTCCGGATCCAGTGTCACGTGCGTATCGAGAAAGAACCACACACCCTTCTCATTGAACACCGCGCACATCGCCGCGGTCGAGTGAACGCCTTCATCGAGCGGCAATATCTCGGTCAGGTACCGCAGTTTCTTCTGGTAACGCCCGACCACACCGCAGATCAACGCATCGGCCTCGCCACGACGCAACATCAGCGCGCCGATCACGGTCGAACGCGAGCGAACGATCGCCTTGGCGCCGTCCGGGCTGACGCCGCGACGTTGCATCAACTGGTGATAGAGCATCCAGTAGTCCTTGAAGCGGGGATCGTCCTCGATGTTGCATAACTCGAAATCGACCCCCGGCGTCAGTCGCAGACCCATGCGCTCGATGCGCTGGTCGATCACGCCCGGGCGCCCGATCAGAATCGGGCGCGCGGTACCTTCATCGACGATCTGCTGGACCGCTCGCAGTATCGTTTCTTCCTCGCCCTCTGCGTACACCACGCGCTTGGGATCCGAGCGCGCGCGCTCGGCCACCGGTTTCATGAACAGGCCGGTCCGGAAAACGAACGCTTCGAGCTTTTCGCGATAGGCGACAGCATCTGCCAGCGGCCGAGTCGCGACGCCCGATTCCATCGCCGCCTTGGCCACCGCCGGCGCAAGCTCGACCAGCAGGCGCGGATCGAACGGTTGCGGAATCAGATATTCCGGCCCGAACGAGCGCGTCTGGCCGCCATATGCGCGCGCGGCGATGTCGGACATTTCGCGCCGTGCGATCGCCGCGATCGCATGCACGCAGGCCACCTTCATCGCCTCATTGATCGTGGTCGCGCCGACATCGAGCGCACCGCGGAAAATGTACGGAAAACACAGCGCGTTATTGACCTGGTTCGGATAGTCCGAACGCCCGGTCGCGATGATCGCATCGCTGCGAACTTCGCGGATCAGCTCGGGCAGAATCTCGGGTGTGGGATTGGCCAGCGCCAGAATGACCGGGCGCGGCGCCATGCTCGCGACCATCTCCGGCGTGACGACACCGGGTCCGGAGAGGCCTAGAAAGATATCCGCGCCATCGATGATTTCGTCCAGCGTGCGTGCACTGGTTTCGCGTGCGTAACGCGCCTTGTTCGGATCCATCTCGTCGGTGCGACCGGTGTGAATCACGCCGTGCCGATCGGCCACACGGATGTTGTCAGGCTTGAGGCCCAGGCTGACCAGCATATCCAGGCAGGCGATGCCGGCGGCGCCCGCACCGGTCGAAGCGAGCTTGACCTCGCCGATATCCTTGCCGACGATCGTGAGCGCGTTGATGACGGCGGCGCCGACGATGATCGCGGTACCGTGCTGATCATCGTGAAATACCGGGATCTTCATGCGCTCGCGCAGCTTCTTTTCGACCACGAAGCATTCGGGCGCCTTGATATCCTCGAGATTGATGCCACCGAAGGTCGGCTCGAGACTGGCGATGACTTCGACCAGCTTGTCCGGATCGTCCTCGGCAATCTCGATATCGAACACATCGATGCCGGCGAACTTCTGGAACAGGATGCCCTTGCCTTCCATCACCGGCTTGGCCGCGAGTGGCCCGATGTTGCCGAGGCCGAGCACCGCGGTGCCGTTGGTGATGACTGCTACCAGATTCGCGCGCGCGGTCATGCTGGCGACTTCGGTCGGATCGCGCACGATCTCGTTGCATGCAGCCGCGACGCCCGGCGAATAGGCCAGCGACAATTCGTGCTGCGTCAAGACCGGCTTGGTCGGCGTGATCTTGATCTTGCCGGGCGGCGACCTGCGGTGATACTCGAGCGCGGCTTCTTTGAGTTCGTCTAGAGTGGACATGATGACCGGCAAAAGGAAACGCCGCGGGCGATCGGCAGCGGCGGGATCGATGACTATAGCATCGCGGTCCGTCACGTTCGCCAGCTCGAGACACAAAGTGCAAACGTCCCGTTGGCATGTGGCGGGCCGAGGCCCGCCCTATGGCGCCCGACATCACGCCGCGATCCCATGTGGCGGGCCGAGGCCCGCCCTACGGCGCCCCGACATCACGCCGTGATCCCATAGGGCGGGCTTAAGCCCGCCGTCAACAAGTCCGCCGCCAACGAGCCCTGCCTCGAACCAGACCATGTACGAATAGTCGCCGCTACTCGCATCCGAGATAGTCCAGCGCTGCCTGCAGCATTGCCTTGGTCCCGATTTTCAACGCACCCTCGTCGAGGAGAAGGCGAGGCGAGTGATTGCTCGGCGCGCTCGCCGGATCGGTTCCGGGCGGTGCGCTACTACCTACGGCAGATATTCGGCGTGCGCCGATTCGACACTGCTGAAGCGACCGCCGGAGCGAGCAGCTGTCGATAGTCTGTGCCGTCGACGGGTTCAGGGCAGGACCATGCAGGCGGCCGGCGCCGGCGCCGGCGAATCGAGACAGTCGCGGGCGATCGCGAGGTCGCGCATGCCATCTGTCGGCGTGACCACATCGATTGTCGCGGCGAGCGCGGCATTTCCCGCGGCATCGCCGCGCCGGCTTGCGACCAGCGCCGAAAGCAGCCAGGGGCGTAACC
>JBAVZT010000383.1:0-4994 GCA_049588955.1 Rhodanobacteraceae bacterium
GTACGTGACAGGCATCGCGCCGACTTATCTGCGCGAACTCGAGTTCGCGCGTTCCGACGAGGCGAAATCGAAACGCCGTCAGGCGGGCTGATTACGCGTGGCCGGAGCGAGTCCGTTTGATGCGGCGCGTAGCCCAGGGTACGCGCACCGCACAGTGCGTCGCCTGTCGTTCGCAATGGCCACGCTGTGTACCTGGGCGTTGCTGGCAGGCTGGGCCGCCAATCTTGAATGGTCCGCCCCGCTGACGCCGGCGCGGCGCATGGCGTTTGACGGCAACGATTTCGCTGCGGTCATCGGGTCCGCTGATGCGCACGCAACCCGCTTGCGCATCAGCGCAGCAGGCGTCGACGCGACCAGTCTGCAGTCGCTTGCCGGGCAACGCATACACGCTGCGGATTTTTCGCTGCTGCGCTACCGGTTTGCCGGTTTGCCGCGCACACGCGAAGTCTCGTTCATCTTCCGGCGTGCCGACCGACCGGGCGACGTGCAGGCCGTATCGCTGCCATGGCCCGGCGATCACCAGGGAAGTTTCGACCTCGGCCAGGTGCCGGCGTGGCGCGGCGTCATCACCGAGATCGGAATCGCCGAATACCCGACGCCGCAACTGGCGCCGCCTGCGCTCAAATTCCGCTCGTTCGAACTGGTCGGCGTGACACTGTGGTCGACTTCCTGGCGCGGTGATTTCGATGCATTGATTGCGGATTGGTTTGGCGATTGGCCCTGGAGCCAGCGCTCGGTGCATGCGCTCGGCCGCGATTCGGGTGCAATCCGTGGCCATTCCGCCGTCCTGTTCACCGCGTTGGCCGCTGCCGGTTTGATTTGCTGGGGCGGAGTTCTGGGAGGCTTGCGCAGACGTCGGCTGCTTGCCGCCTGCGCGGTAGTTTCGGTTGCGGTGGGCTGGTTTGCGCTGGACCTGCGCTGGCAATCGGGACTCGCATGGCGCCTCTCGGCCGCGCGCGCCGTCTATGCGACCCACAGCTTGTCCGAGCGCGAGCACAGGGTCGCCGATGCCGACATCGAGGCTGCCGCCGAGCGCGTCGCCATTACACTGCGCAACGAGCCACCGCAAACACGAATTCTGGTTCAATCCGGCGCAACCTACGAGCTGTTGCGCCTGATCTGGCATCTGTTGCCGCGCAATGTCGGAGTTTATCCATTGGCGGCGGCGAGCGGTATCGCGTTGCCTCCGGGAACGATTGTTGTGGCCTACGATACCGATGATTGGCGCCTCGCGCCCGATCATGCGTCGTTGCTGACCAGCGATGGTGCCCGTCTGACGGGCACGCTGCTGCTGGCAAGTGATGGACTATTGGTATGGCGTACGCCCGACATTGGCCAGAAGCGACCGTTGATGGGTTCCGCAGGCTTTGACGGGCCCGCACCATGAACTGGGGTGCTTACACGCTTGCCTGGTTGCTACCGGGATTCACGGGCGCCGGCATCTGGCTCGCGCTGAATCGGGGATTGCGCGTGCAGGGCGATTGGGCAGCGGCGTTCGGCGGCGGCTGGATCATCGGCGTGTTTCTTGCGGCGGCCATCGCACGCTGGGCTGCGGTCGCGGACACCACGCATGCATTCGCCGGCGCCGCGCCATGGCTTGGCGGAATCGGCATGCTGGCCTGGGCGATCGTGATCTGGAGGCATCGGGGCGCGCTTGCGACCATGGCGAGCGGCGAGCCGACGCCGCGACCGTCTCGCAGCCCTGCTGCCGTCAATGATTATCGCTGGTTGCGTTGGCTCGGCCATGCGCTCATCGCGCTGGTCGCCTGGCGCTTGCTCACGCTCGGCAGCGAGGCGTTGTTGCGCCCGGTGTTTCCGTGGGATGCGTGGTCGGCCTGGGCGGTCAAGCCGAAAACATGGTTCCTGCTCGGGCACGCCGTGCCGTACGTTTCGATGACCGATTGGCTGGCGCAGCCCGGACTCCTGACGCATACACTGTCGACCTGGGATTACCCGGAACTGCTGGCTTGGGTCGAGCTGTGGTTCGCGAGCGCGGCCGGCGTCTGGAACGAACCGCTGGTTGATGTTGTGTGGTGTGGTGCATTCGCGGCGCTTCTGCTGGCCGCCTGGGGCCAGTGGCGTGCGATTGGCGTGGAGTCGTGGCTCGCAGCGATCCTGGTGTACGCACTCGCCTCGCTGCCGCTGATCGACGCGCATGTCGCCCTGGCCGGATACGCCGATCTGTGGGTGGCCATAACGCTTGGGCTCGCCACCTTGGCTTGGGCGCGCTGGCTGATCCGTCGCGAGCCCGGCCAGTGGCTGCTCGCGATCGTCCTGGCGCTCTGGTTGCCCGCGATCAAGCTCGAAGGCGCGGTCTGGCTGGTCGGATTTGCCGCCGTGGCGGCATTGGAGCGCGTACCTTCGCGATGGCGCTTGCGTTCGCTCCTTGCGGCCGGGGCCGCGCTGCTGCTGGCCTTGCTGTTTGGTGTCCTGTCCGTACCGTTGCCCGAACTCGGCTGGGTGCATGTTTCCATCCGCTCGGTCGACATCGGCGCCCTCGGTTCGTTCGACTTCGGCTGGCACCCTGTCGGACGCGCGATTGTCGCGAGCCTGTTCACGCTGCCGAACTGGCATCTGCTCTGGTATCTGCTGCCCGCGTTGGCGTTGTCGCGCTGGCGGCGCATCCGCAATGATTCGGCGGCGCGCTTGACCGGCGCATTGTTGCTGTCGTATCTGTTGTTTCTGTTCGTGCTGTTCTTCTTTACCGATGCTGCGGCGTGGGCCGCCGACTACACCAGTGCGAACCGACTGATCCTGCAAATCGTTCCGGTCGTCTTCGTGTTCGCGGCCGTATTGCTGCGCGACGCGGGCACGCTACCCACTCCACTCGACACTGCGCGTCGCCCGTAGCGTGCGCTTGGCGCACCAATGGGCGTGACGGGTTTTTGTAACGCAGGTTGGTGCACCGAGGCGCACCCTACGCAAACTCGCTGATCCTGCAAATCGCTCCGGTGATCTTCGTGTTCGCAGCCGTATTGCTGCGCGACGCGGGCACGCTACCCACTCCACTCGACACTGCGCGTCGCCCGTAGCGTGCGCTTGGCGCACCAATGGGCGTGACGGGGCTTTGTGACGCAGGTTGGTGCACCGAGGTGCACCCTACGCAAACTCGCTGATCCTGCAAATCGTTCCGGTCGTCTTCGTGTTCGCGGCCGTATTGCTGCGCGACGCGGGCACGCTACCCGCTCCACTCGACACTTCGCGTCGCCCGTAGCGTGCGCTTGGCGCACCGATGGGCGTGACGGGGCTTTGTGACGCAGGTTGGACCGAGGCGCACCCTACGCAAACTCGCGGTACAGATCGAGCACCTGCGCCGCCGAGCGCTCCAGTGTGAACTGGCGTTGCCAGCGCGCGTGACCCGCTTCGCCGAGACGCCGGCGCAGGGCCGGGTCGGAATCCAGTTCGACGATCGCGTTGCCGAGCGCTTCGGCGTCGCCCGGCTTCACCAGCAATCCGGTTTCGCCGTCAACCATGACGTGTCCGATGCCGGATCCGGGAATCGCGCTGGCAATGATCGGCAGCCGGGCCCGCATCGCTTCGAGCAGGACCAGCCCGAATGCCTCGCTGCGATCGAGCGAAGGCAGCACGAACGCATCGGCCGCTGCACAAGCCGCTGCGAGCGCGTCGTCATCGAGGGCGCCGGCGAACCTGACGCGGTCCTCGATATCCAATATCGACGCCTCTTGGCGCAAGGACTGCTCCAGATCGCCCGAGCCGATCAGCAGCAAACGGGCACGCGGCGCGCGTGCCAACGCATCGATCAGAATGTCGAAGCCCTTGTAATAACTGAGACGCCCGACCGCCAGCAAGCGCAGGCCATTGTCGACCGCGGCGCCACCGGGCCACAGCGCCGCGCCATTAGCCCATGTCTCGTCCACGTGTTCGGCGATGCCGAGCGGAATCACGTGTGTTTTCGCCTGCCACGATTCGAGTGCGAGGCTCGCATCACTGTAGGCCGCCGAAGTCGCAATGATCGCGCGTGCTCGCGCCAACAGCGCGGCTTCCAGCGGGCGGTAGACGAAATAGGCGCCTCGCAGGCGCCAGTCGCGCGCGTCAGGCGGAATATCCGCATGCCAATGCACGATCCACGGGAGGCGCCGCGCGCGCGGGCTCAGCAAGGCCGCGAGACAGGACGGGTTGGGCAGGTGCAGATGCAGGAGTTCAGGCTTGAAGGAGCCGAGAATGCGCGCGAGTTCGATCGGGAAGCCCGGACTGATCGGTGTGTACATGGGTGCCGCGACGCAGCCAACCCGATGAATTTCGACTCCGCCGATTCGCTCGCGCTCGGTTCGCCAGCGACCGGGGCTTTGGTGCACCAGCGCGCAGACCGCATGTCCGCGTTCGACCGTCCATTGCGCGAGCGCCTGCACATAACGCTCGATACCGCCGCGATGCGGCGCGTAATACTTGCCGAGGTGAAGGATGCGCATTCCCAATCTCCAAAGGCCGAATGTCGATTCCCTTCACCCGGAGGTCGGGAAAGCACGGCCTGGTTCGGGGCCGGATGAGCGCGAACCCAAAGCGACGCAAGCGCGCGTCAACCATTATCGTCAACCTGGCGCACGGAGTGTGTCCCATGGCTCCGCGCTCCCAGTCGATCCAGTTCCTGCTCCAGGATCGCAAGTTTCTGCGTCAATCGGCGGATCTGGCGTTCCTGCTGCGAGCGGTCGATGTCGAGCTTGAGCAGGCGGATCAGCACCATCGAAAGGCCGATGATGATCGGCAACACCGGTGCATAGAAGATGCCGGTCACATGCCCAAGCCAGACCACCAACGCCGGAAATGCGCCGATCAGCAGGGTCGCGCCCGCGACCAGCAGCCACCAGACCGCATACGGCCCGTGCAGGTGGTCGCGGCGCACGAGAAACAGGATCGTGCCGGCGAGACCGAATCCAAGCACGGCCGAGGTGATCTGTGCGTTCAACACGCGTGCGGGTCCGCTGCGGCTGGGTGATGCCGGCCGGCATCGACCTGTGCGATGCACAGTACCGTCG
>JBAVZT010000384.1:0-3021 GCA_049588955.1 Rhodanobacteraceae bacterium
GCGACTCCCGTTTCGCTGGTGATTTAACCATGGTTGCAATGCACTGCACGGATCGGATGCGGCCGAACCATGGCGATGTCGGCGGGCGCGGCCGCTCAAATCGGCGATAGGTTCGCGGGTCCGTTTGCGCGACAATGGGAAGGTTTCAGGATTGGAAGGTGCACCATGCTCCTTAGCGCCGTGCTCCTGCCCGCCGCTGAAGGTGGATCACTGCGCTGAATCCGGAAACGGGTTCAACCTCCCAAGGCGACACCGTTGAAGCGGCGCTGGCCAATCTTCGTGAAGCCACCGGATTGGTCGTCGAGGAATTTCCGCTCACGATCGCCGGCCGGCCGCTGATCACCACCTTGCCGCGTGCCTGATGTCGGCGTTGACGCCATTCTGAGCGCAGCGCATGCTACCCCGTTGCGCGGATTCTCTTTGTCGTTACAAGCGCGGCTGGAGAGTTCCGGCGTTCTTCGGTCGCTTCCCATTAGCCGGCAATAACGGGCATTTCATGCCCAGGGGAGAGCGTCATGCAAAGTTTGATGCGTGGAGTGGTGTTTGCCGTCGTATTTGCCGCAGTGGCGACGCTGGCCGTCGCGCCGCAGGCGGCCGGAGCAACCGAACCGGGTACGGTGATTGTGGGCCTCTACCGTGTTGCACCCGGGAAACAGGCCGAATTCCTGCAATGGCAGGCCGCGCGCGATGCGATCGACAAGCAGACCGGCGTGCCGCAGGGACAGTGGTATGCGCACACCGATGGTGATTCGTGGGATTACCTCTCGATCGGACCGGTTCTTTCCGAAGCGCAACAGAAAAAAGTGGACGATGCGACCCGGGCGAAGGGTCTAACGGCTGGCTTCAAGGCCAGCCTCGAGTTTCGTCAGTACATCGCATCGCACACGGATACCTATGCGATCGGGCCGATGACGGTCACGGAATTGTCGGCGATGGCGGGCGGTCACTAACCCATTCTTGCATCGCACCAGCAGGCTGCTGACGACTTTGGGCAGCCTGCTACATCAGCTTGTCGAGCGTGATCGGCAGATCGCGGATGCGCTTGCCGGTTGCGTGATAAACCGCGTTGGCGATTGCGGCGGTCATGCCGGTGATGCCGATTTCGCCAATGCCGCGGATGCCGAGCGGATCGAGGTGCATGTCTTCGGAATCGATGAAGGCGACGCTGACCTTGCGGATGTCGGCATTCACCGGGACGTGGTACTCGGCTAGGTTTTCGTTGACGATGCGCCCCACGTGCGGATCGTGCATCGAATGCTCGAACAGCGCCATGCTCGCCGCCCAGACGATGCCGCCGATCAGCTGGCTCTCCGCGAGTTTGGCGTTGAGCCGGCGACCGACATCGTAGGTGCCGTGCAGACGTTCGAGACGGATCACGCCGAGATCGGGGTCGACGCGCACTTCCGCGAACGTCGCGCCGAACGAATGCAGCGCGTAGTTTTCCTTGAGGTCCGCTGGGGGCTCCGTTTCCGCATGCGCCTGAATCGGCTTGCCGCCGTTGCGGGCCATGATCGCGGCGTACGACTCGCGGCTGGACTGGTCGGCCGGATCGAACACCCAGCCCTCGGCAGTCGAGAGCTGGTCCGGTGATGCGCACGCGAATGGCGAGTCGCTGCCCGCAACGGCGGCGGCCAGCAACTTTTCCCGAACCGCTGCGCACGCGGCCTCGACCGCGCTGCCGACACTCGCTGCCGTCTGCGAACCGCCCGAGACCGGCGTCTTCGGCATGGCCGTGTCGCCGAGCTCGAAATGCACCTTGTCGATCGGCAGGCCGAGCGCATCCGCGGCGACCTGGGTCATGACCGTATACGTACCGGTGCCGATGTCCTGGGTGCCGGCACGAACCGTCGCGCTGCCATCGGGATGGATGCTCGCGTCGGCAGCGGCGGGCGATCGCAGGGCCGGATAGGTTGCCGTGGCCATGCCGTAACCGACCAGCCAGCGACCGTCGCGCATCGAGCGCGGTTCGGGATTGCGCGCGGACCAGCCGAACGCTTCGGCGCCCTGGTGGTAGCAGTCGCGCAGATGCTTGCTCGAAAACGGCTTGTGTTCGACCGGATCCGTGTCGGCGTAATTGATCAGGCGCAGCGCGATCGGATCGAGCGACAACGCGACTGCAAGCTCATCCATGGCGACTTCGAGCGCGAAGGTGCCGGTGGCTTCGCCCGGGGCGCGCTGGAATGTCGGAGTACCGACATTGAGCTTGACCAGGCGGTGTTTGGTGTCGCCATTCGCGCACGCGTAGAGTACGCGGGTCGGCGCCGCCGCAGGCTCCACCCAGTCCTCGATCATCGAGGTCGTCGTCGTCACTGCATGTCGGACCGCGGTCAGCGTGCCGTCCCTGGTCGCGCCGAGCACGATGTGTTGCTCGGTGCGCGGTCGTCCGCCGACCGGCCCGAACATCTGCGGACGGTCGAGCGCGAGCTTGACCGGGCGACCGATCGCCTTTGCGGCCATCGCAGCGAGCACGACGTGCGACCAAACCGATCCCTTGCAACCGAAGCCGCCGCCGACGAACGGCGAAATCACATGGACCTCGTGAGGTACGAGCCCGAACTTGCCGGCGAGTGTCTTGCGGCAACCGAATACGCCTTGCGTCGAATCGTACACGGTCAGCTTTCCGCCGTGCCAGTGGGCAACCGTCGCGTGTGGCTCCATCGGATTGTGGGTCTGGTCGGGAGTCGTGTAGACCTGATCGACCTTGGTGTCGGCCTGACGCAAGCCGTCGTCGAAATCGCCCCAGGCGACATCGGTCGGATGCTGGTTGGCCTTTTCGGGGGTGAACGCCTTTGTCTTGCCCGCCGAGAAATCGATTGCGGGCGGCTGCTCCTCGTAATGGATGCGCAGAATCGCCGCGGCGGCGCGCGCCTGCTCCAGCGTTTCGGCGACGACCAACGCGATCGGCTGGCCGTTGTAGTGCACCTTGTCGTCCTGCAACAAGGAGAGCACGCGTGTCGCTGGCGGCTCGGCCTTGTCCGCTTCGCCGAGTTTCGGCGCGTTCGCGGGCGCGAAGATACGGAT
>JBAVZT010000385.1:0-8956 GCA_049588955.1 Rhodanobacteraceae bacterium
GGCCAAGGGTGGCAACGCTTTCGACGCGGCTGTCGCGGTGGCCTCCACGCTGTCGGTGGTCGAACCGCAAAGCTCCGGCCTGGGTGGAGGTGGCTTCTTCCTGCTGCATCGTGCGACCGGCGGTCAGGATGTCATGCTCGATGCGCGAGAAACCGCGCCAGCCGCCGTAGACGCAAAACAGTATCTCGATGCGGCGGGCAAGCTCGACCGCGACAAGACGCTCAACGGACCGCTGTCGGCCGCAATCCCGGGTGAGCCGGCCGCGCTGGTGTGGCTCGCCACGCATTACGGCAAGCTTCCCCTCAAGCAATCGCTGGCCCCTGCCATTCGCATTTCGCGTGATGGTTTCCGTCCGGATGCGCGTTTCCTCAGGGAACTTGGCTACCGCAAGGAGATCATGCGGCGCTATCCGGCTGCGGCTGCATTGTTCCTGCCGGAGGGAAACGCGCCCAAGGCGGGCTGGACATTCAAGGATCCCGATTTGGCCGATACTTTGGAAGCCCTGGCAGGCAACGGCAACGACGCCTTCTATCGCGGCGCGTTTGCCGCCAGGCTGGTCGATGGCGTGCGTGCCGCCGACGGTAACTGGTCGCTCGCGGATCTGGCCGGCTACTCGGCCAGGGAGCGCGCACCGATCGCCTTCGATTATCACGATTGGCACATCGTGACCGCCTCGCCCCCGTCCTCGGGTGGCATCGCGTTGGCCGAGATGTTCAACATCCTGTCCGGATATGACCTGGCCAAGCTCGACCACGTGCATCGCGTGCATCTGATGATCGAGGCGATGCGACGTGCCTACCGCGATCGTGCCGAATATCTGGGCGATCCCGATTACGTCGACATGCCGGTCGCACTGCTGACCAGTCCGCAATATGCCGCCGGCCTGCGCGCGTCGATCCTTCCGGACAAGGCTACGCCGAGCAATCTGCTGCCCGGCTATCTGGTATCGCCGGACGGCACGCACACCACGCATTTCTCGATCATCGACGCCGACGGCAACATGGTGTCGGCGACGCAGACGGTGAATATTCCGTTCGGTTCGTGTCTGGTGGTTGCAGGCACCGGGTTCGTGCTCAACGATGAAATGGACGATTTTGCACTCGCGGCCGGCGTACCGAATGCGTACGGTCTGGTCGGCAATGATGCCAATGCGCCCAGGCCCGGGCATCGTCCATTGTCATCGATGACGCCGGCATTCGTGATCGGCAGGAATCGCGTCGGCGTGATCGGCACGCCTGGCGGCAGCCGCATCATCACGATGGTGTTCGAAGCCATACTGGGATTCATCGACGGCGAACTGCCGCAGCAGATCGTGGATGCCAAGCGCTTTCACCACCAGTATCTGCCGGACGCGGTTTCGGCCGAGCCCGGCACGTTCAGCCCCGCCGAGCTGAAATCGCTCGCCGGCATGGGTTACACGATCAATCAGGGCGAGCGTCGCTGGGGCTTCATGAACGTCGTGTCGTGGAATCGCAAGACCAATCAGCTGCGTGCCGCGTCGGATCCACGCGGAACCTCGGGCAGCGGCGCGGTCGAGTAGCCGGTCGCGTTGGCCGATGCGCCTTGATCTGCGAGCAGACCGATTGCTGACGCCTGCGCCTACTTGTGCGCAGCGTCCCCCGGAGGGTCGATGAACAAGCTCCATTGCTGGCTGACCGGAGCATTGCTGGTCTCGCCGATGGTTTTTGCCGCCGCGGTTCCGCTCGCCGATTTCGCCCGCCACCAGCAGTTTCGCGAGATGAAAATCTCACCCGAGGGCGACTATCTTGCCGCCAGTGCGGTGGTCGACGGCAAATCGGTGTTGTCGCTGATCCATCTGGCCGACATGAAGGGCGTCAACATACGTCCGCGCGATCAACAGGAACTCGCCGATTTCTGGTGGGCCGCACCGCATCGCGTCGTGTATTCGATCGGCGAAAAGACCGGCGGACTCGACGCGCCGCAACCGACCGGTGAGTTGTTCGCGGTCGATGCCGATGGCGGCAGCGACGGCGAAATCTTCGGCTATCGCATGAGCAACGCGCTGACAACGGCGAGCCATATTGCGCGCGGGTCGAGCACGGTTGCGTTCGGTTCCCTGATCGACCCGTTGCTCGGGGATCCCGACCACGCGCTGATAGCGAGCTATCCGGTCAATGGCGCGAATCTGGGCAATCGGCGCACGCAAAGCTCGATCGGCGTGTTTCCCGACGCGTTGCGCATCGATCTTGCCAGTGGAAAAACCCACCGCTTGGCGACCTCGCCGCTGCGCAACGCGCAGTTTCTCACCGACAATGGTGGCGGCGTCCGGTTTGCCTATGGCGAGGACCAGAACCAGTCGATGCAGGTGTGGTATCGCACGGGCGATGGCAAGGACTGGGAAAAGGTCTTCGACGAGGCGCGCGATCACCAACGCGTCACACCGATGGCATTCGATCGCAAGGGCGATGCCGTCTACTTTTCCTGTGGGGGCGCGCACGACGTCGGCGGCGTGTGTCTGTGGAACGTCGCCACGCGCGAGCTGAAACCTGTCTGGAGCGGCACCGAGGTTGGTGTGGACCGACTGTTGCCGAGGTTCGATGATCGAGGCGCGTTCGCGCTCCGTTCGTTGCCGGGCCGCTCGGCCGTAACCCTGCTCGATCAAGACGCACCGGAGGCCAGGTTGCTGGTCGCGTTGATGCGACAGTTTCCGGGCGAGGATGTCGAATTCACCAGCCACAGCCGCGATGGCGGTAAAGTCGTGGTTGTGGTCGAAAGCGGGTCCGATCCGGGCCGCTTCTATCTCTACGACGCAGCCCGCCACAAACTCCGGTTCCTGGTTGCGCGTGCTCCGTGGATCAGGCCCGGACAGATGGCCCCGGTGCAGCCGATCCGGTTGAAAGCGCGCGACGGTCTGGCGCTCCACGGCTATCTGACCAGGCCGCCGGGGATGAGCGACACGAAAAATCTGCCTTTGGTGGTGTTCGTGCACGGCGGTCCGTATTTTGTTCGCGACCGCTGGCGCTTCGATCCGTACGTGCAGATGCTCGCCAGCCGCGGCTACGCCGTGCTGCAGGTCAACTATCGCGGTTCGGGTGGGTACGGCTATTCATTCGTGCACGCCGGTTTCCGCCAGTGGGGCGGCAAGATGCAGGACGACGTCACCGATGCGACGCATTGGGCGATCGCGCAGGGCATCGCCGATCCGAAACGCATCTGCATTTTCGGCGGCAGCTACGGTGGTTATGCGGCGCTGGAAGGCGCGGTGAAGGAGCCGGATCTGTATCAGTGCGCGATCGGCTATGTCGGTGTTTACGACTTGCGCCTCATGCATACGCGTGGCGACGTGCCGCAGTTCGTATTCGGTCAGAATTATCTGAGGATGGTGCTCGGAACGGACGAGGCCGACTTGTGGGCGCGCTCGCCGATTGCGCGGCTCGATCGACTCAAGGCCAGGGTGATGCTGATTGTCGGTGGCCAGGACAAGCGCGTACCGCCGGTTCAAGGCGAGCATCTGCACGAGGCGCTGCAGAAGCTCCATGTCAAGCACGAATGGCTTTACCGTCGTGGTGAAGCCCATGGCTACTACGACGCGGATCACCTTGCCGATCTCTTCGAAAAGGTCATTGCGTTCCTGGACCGAAACATCGCTGCGCCACGCATGGGTGGGGACGCACATCCGCCGGCCAGCCGGGAAACACCTCGATGAGCAACTGGATCGACGTTTGTCCACGCGCGGAGCTGCTGCCCGGGGAATATCGCGTTGTCTACGATGGCGATACGCCGATTGCGGTATTCAACGTCGAGGGCGAGCTTTACGCCATCGAGGATGTCTGCACGCATGATGGCGGCGAGTTGACCGGAGGTGTGATCGAAGGCCACGAGGTCGAATGCCCCCGGCACGGTGCGCGGTTCGATATCCGCAGCGGTGCGGTTTTGTGCCCGCCGGCCTACGAGCCGGTGGCCAAATTTCCGGTCAGGGTCGCGGATGGGCGCGTGTACACACGGGACGATCGCTGGGATTGAGCCCGGATCCTCTCCGGTGCGGGAGCGGGCCCCGCAAGCGATCGGCACTACCGAATGCGCCTCCGGGGTAAAAAAGCACGTTTGCAGTGCAGGGAAACTGTGACGAATCGGCAGCAGTTGCTTCGGCAGGGCGCCGCCAGCGAATCAAGATCAGTAGAGATCAGATCGTGGTGTGCACCTCGGTCAGTTTGACGACGACAAGCGTGGCTTTGCCTGCGAACCGGAGTGTGCCGAAACTGCGATCCCGCAGATCCACGTGCAGCGTTTCACCCGTGCGTGCGACGATCGTACTGTCCTCGGCGTTCGTCGTGATTTCGCCTTCGCTCACATAGAGCAGCGATTCGCTGACACCGATCAATTCCGACGCACCGTCAAGACGGCGGGTTTCGACCTCCGCATCGATGACTCCGCGGCGATACATGACATTGAAATCGCGCGTTGGACCGTCGAGCAGCCGACAATGGATCCTGGTATCGCCGGGAAAGCGAAATTGCGCATGCGGCATGAGCAGGCGAACCGGTTCGGACCTTCCGGTGATTGCGAGCTCGATGCCATTGCCCGCGAGCAGCAGCAGAATGCGGTCGGTCCCGGGGTAGGTCGAAAAGGCACCATCGCGCTCGATGTCCGCGACGCTGATGCGCCACCGGAATGGATCATCGCTGCCAGCCGGATTGCGCGCGATTTCGGTCGTCCAGCCGCGGCCGTTCTTCCAGCGCTGGCGCCGGTACCCGGACTCGCGCAGGCAGCGGATCATGCGGGCATCAGCTCGGGCGCACGCTCAAGCGTCCGTTTCGGCCGGATGGTATACGTACACCAGCGTCGCGCTGCCCAGAAAATCGATCGTGGTCGCCTGTCGCCCGCCGAGGCGACGCGCGACGCGCTCGGAGGCATTGTTGTCGGCGCGAATCAGGCTTATGACACGTTGCGTATTCAGGGTCGCGAATGCGAAATCGAGCACGGCAGCACCGGCCTCGGTCGCATAGCCGTGGTGTCGTTGCTCCGGCATCAGCATCCAGCCGAGTTCGATGTCGGGCCAGCCCTCCGGGTTGTGCAGCCCGACACGTCCGAGAAATTCGCTGCTTTCCTTCAGCTCCACCGCCCACATGCCGTATCCGCGCAGCACCCAATGGCCAAGCAGCATCGCCATCGAACGCCAGGCGTTCATGCGGTCGAGCGGTTGTCCATCGCCAACGAAGCGCGTGCTGCTCGCATCGGCGAGCATCGAGGCGTAGGCCTCGAAATGGCGTTCGTCGAGCGCGGTCAGACGCAAGCGTTCGGTTTCTATGACGGGAACTTGCAGCATGGGAATCAGGCGAGCAGCGCGACCAATGCCCTGCTGGACGCGGTCAGGCTTTGCTGCCAAGTGTAGCCGATGATGCGCTCGCCGCTTTCGGCGTCGACAAACGTCTCTTCCTGGCCCGGCGCAAGCAGGTGGCGATAGTCGACGGTGATCTCGGTGTCCGCCTCGATATCGTCGCTGGCGAATATGAAGCCGAGGTGCCACAGGCCGGTCGGCGAAAATGCGTGATTGACGTAGCACTCGTCCGGCCAGTCGGGAGTTACCGTGTAGCGGTCCTCGAACCAGCGGACGGTCGCGCCCAACACGTTTTCGACAGCGGGCATCGCGAGCACTTCGTCGAAGCGATAGACATTCGCAATAGCGTCCGGAGCGATGATCAGGCGACCGCGCGCGAGCGGCTCGGCGAGGAACAAGCCTTTCCCTGCGCCCGGAATTCGCGATGGGCCGATGTGATAGCTGGGGAGAATCATGCATGCACGCTGGAAGCGTGCATGCAATCATATCATGCAGCGATGCCGGCAGACCTCATGAGTCGGCGCGCAGAACGGGGCGCCGACCATCGCGCCGATGCTGCCCGACCACGGGTGTGGCGGTGTCCGGAGTGTCTGCGGCACTTTCCGCAGAGGACTTGCCGACCACGATCGAGTCGCGATTCTTGTCTATGGTTTTCGGCCCTATGCCCTTGACCTTGGCCAGGTCGTCGGCGCTCTTGAATGGCCCGTGCACATTGCGATAGGCAACGATAGCCTCGGCCTTGTTGAGACCGACACCTTGCATGCCTTCGGCGAGGGCCTTTGCATCGGAGCTGTTGATGTCGACCGGCCCCGCAGCGGTGGCCGGAACGGTGACGGCGCATGCGATGGCGAATGCAATCGCGGCGAGGCTTTTTTGCAGCAGGTTCATCGGATGACTCCTTCGAGATGGTTGCGGTAGCAGTTGCGCCGGTCATTCTGGGCGGCTACCGACACGACCGCTATCGTGGACCGGCATCCGAAAGCGTGCGAAAGCGACATGTTTGTCTGTAGGAAATTTCCTAACCACGGCATTTTCCGCCGTGCGCGTTAAGATGGGGCACGATTCAACTATTCGGACACGATCCATGAATGTCGAGCGCACCCGCAATTTCATCTCCGACCTGTGGGATCGCGAAGTCGTCGCGCAACTGGTCGAATACATCAGGATTCCGAACAAATCGCCGATGTTCGATGCGAAATGGGTCGAAAACGGCCATATGGATCGAGCGGTCTCGTTGATGGAGGCGTGGGCCAGGGCACAGCCAATCGATGGAATGCAGCTTGAGGTCGTGCGGCTGCCCGATCGCACACCGCTGATCTTCATCGAGGTGCCGGCCACTCCGGGATCCGGCGGCGCCAGGGCCGACGATTGCGTGTTGCTCTACGGCCATCTGGACAAGCAGCCGGAAATGACCGGTTGGTCCGCGCATCTGGGACCCTGGAAGCCGGTTATCGAGGGTGACAGGCTTTACGGGCGCGGTGGCGCCGACGACGGCTACGCGATATTCGGCAGTCTGAGCGCGATTCAGGCGTTGCATGCCGAGGGCGTGCCGCACGCACGTTGCGTGGTCATGATCGAGGCCTGCGAAGAATCCGGCAGCTACGATCTGCCGTACTACGTCGATCATCTGGCCGATCGCATCGGCAAGCCGTCACTGGTGGTGTGTCTGGATTCGGGTTGCGGCAATTACGAGCAGCTGTGGCTGACCACGTCGTTGCGCGGAATGAGCGGCGGCAATCTGACCGTGAAGGTGCTCGAGGAAGGCGTGCACTCGGGCGATGCGTCCGGCGTCGTCGCCTCGAGTTTCCGCATCCTGCGGCAATTGCTGTCGCGGATCGAGGATGAGGTCAGCGGCACGATCAAACCGGCCGAACTCCATGTGGAGATCCCGCCGCAGCGAATCGAACAAGCGAAAAAGTCGGCGGAAGTGCTCGGTGATGCGGTGTATTCGAAATTTCCCTTCGTCCACGGCATGCGCCCGATCGATTCGGATGACGGTGAACTTGTGCTCAATCGCACGTGGCGCCCGGCACTCGCGGTGACCGGTATGGATGGCATCCCGGCTCTCGATTCGGCCGGCAACGTGATGCGTCCTTTTACGGCGGCAAAGCTGAGTCTGCGCCTGCCGCCGACGCTGGATGGCGATGCTGCGGGCAAATTCGTCAAACGCCTGCTCGAAACCGATCCACCCTACGGCTGCGAGGTGAGCTTCGGGCTCGAAAAGGCAGCGTCAGGCTGGAACGCACCGGCGCTCTCCTCATGGCTCGAGAAGTCGGTGGCTGCCGCCTCGTCCGATTATTTCGGCGCGCCGCCCGCATACATGGGCGAGGGCGGAAGCATCCCTTTCATGGGCATGCTTGGCGAGAAGTTTCCGGGCGCGCAGTTCCTGATCACCGGTGTGCTCGGGCCGCATTCGAACGCGCACGGGCCGAACGAATTCCTGCATATTCCAACCGGCAAGCGCGTCAGCATGTGCGTGGCCCGGGTTCTGGCCGACCATTGCGTGGCGAGCCGCGAGGGCCTGACCGGCGCCGGCTAGGCGTCTGCGTGGTCGACCGCTGCAACTCGTCGATCACGATTCGCGTTTTTTCAAACCGCTTTTCCAGGCATAGACCGCGGCCTGGGTGCGGTCGCTGACGCCGAGCTTCCCGAGTACGTTGCTGACGTGGGTCTTGACGGTTTTTTCGCCGATGCCGAGGCGTTCGGCGATGCTCAGGTTGCTCATGCCTTCGGCCATCAGCGTCAGCACCTCGTGTTCGCGCTGGCTCAGGCTTTCGAGAATCCGGCTGCCCGTCGTCGTTCCGTCGCGTAGCGCCTCGACCAGCCGCGCAGCGACGCGCGGATGCAGCACGGCTTCTCCGCGCGCAGCCTTGCGCAGGGCATCGGCGAGCGCATCGGCATCGACGTCCTTGAGCAGGCATGAAAGCGCGCCGGCCTGGACTGCCGCGACGATCTGCTGGGCATCCTCGAACGAGGTCAGCAGCACCACCTGCGTATCCGGACTCGCCGCGCGAATCTTGCGCGTGGCGTCGATGCCGCCGCCGGGCATGACCAGGTCGACCAGCGCCACGTCCGGCGAATGCTCGATGCATAGTTGCACCGCGTCCGGCGCGTCCTCGGCTTCGCCGACGATCGCGAGGTCGGTGTGGGTCTCGAGAAACGCGCGAATACCCTGACGGACCAGTACGTGATCGTCGGCGATGACAATGCGGATCGGATTCTCGTTCATGGGCTGGGTGTACCGGTCAAGACGAAGCTTATGCTGACGCTGGTGCCGCCACCCGGCGGCGTATCGATGTCGAAACGGCCGTCGCGCAGCGCCTGCGCGCGTTCGCGCATGTTGCCGAGGCCCATGCCCGCGTTCGCATCGTCGGGCATGCCGCGGCCATTATCGATGATTGCGAGCCGCGCCCGATCCGCCGTGCGACGGAGCGTGATCTCAACCCGGTCCGCACCGCTGTGGCGCAACACGTTTGCCAGCGCCTCGTCGACTATGCGCAGCAGCGAGTCCTCGGTCGCCGCCGGCAGTGAAGGAAGATCGTCGAGCGAGAACGCCAGCGCCATGCCGCTGGTATGCGACCAGTCGGTCGCGCGCGCGCGCAAGCGATCGGTAAACGGCAAGTCGGTGTCGGAGGCCTGCAACTCGTCGAGGATCTG
>JBAVZT010000386.1:0-1517 GCA_049588955.1 Rhodanobacteraceae bacterium
CCCGGACAGGCCTGACCGGGACAGTCGCACTGGGGCGCCGGCCGTACGCATTGAAAATGCACCACACGCTGCCCGGAGCGCACCTCGGCGCTGACGTCGACGAAACGGCCGTTCTGCCAGGCTAGAAAAATCGCATGGTGCATGTCGCGCGCATCGAGACCTGGAAACAGGTTCAGATAAGCCGCCTCGAGGTCACCTATCTTGAGCCAGGGGATGCGTTTGCCGTGATCGTAAACCGGCAGCATCGGCGCGGCGCCCGCCGGCACCAGCGCGCCGCGCGCAATCAATTCGAACCATGGCGTACTCTCGCCCTGGATCAGGCAATCGCGCACGCGCACAAGATCCGGCGCCTGCGACTTGACGATCGCGTCGGCAAACGGGATGAAAAACCAGCGCAACGACGGTTCGATGCCGAGCAGATATACCTGACAATCCATAGACGGCAGCGGCGCCTTCTCGATCGCAGAGATCGCGGCAGCGGCGGCCGTTTTCGCCGGCAGCGAACCGGCACGGAACTGGTGGGCCAACTGATGCGCGACGAGCGCCATTGGCCACATCATCGAAACGGTGGCGGCAATTGCGAGCGCGCGCCACGATGCGCGCGCGACGGTTGATTGCGTTCTCCCGAGCAGAGATCCAAGCGCCGCAAGCAGCAGGCCGAGGCCGCACAGCGACAGGTAATAGAAACGCGCGGCGAACGCCGCCGGCCAGGCCGAATCGACCGCGCCGAGAACGATCGAGGAAGCCCGTGTTGTCGGCGCCTGCACGAGACCGGGAACCACAATCAATGCGATTGCCGCAAGGATCAGCGCCGGTGTGTGATTGTCGCGCCGACACCTCCAGACTTCGCGCACCGCGACCAGCGCGAGCAGCAACCAGACCAGGGCACCGACGCCGACCCATCCGCGCTCAATCGGCGACAGTCGCGGCCAGAACGCGAGCAACCGCGCGTAGCCTTGCAACCAGTCGATGAAACCCTGCGCGATGATCTTGACCAGGGGCGCATCCTGGAGCAGCAACGTCGCGCCGGGACCCTGCAGCAACCAGGCGCGCCAGGCCAGCCACGCCAGCGCAAGCAGGCTCAATCCGAAGACGGCGACGCGCGGGCGCGTCCATATGCGGCGATCTCCCGTGCGCGGCCACAGCCACAACAACGTGATCGGCGCAACGACGACGAGGCCGGTTTCCTTGGACAGGAACGCCGCCAGAGCCAGCAACAAGGTCGCGACCAGATGTCTCGTCCGTCCGCCACTCCGGTAGCGCGACGCGGCCAGGATCGCGAGCAGGGAAAAAAGCGTGGCAAGGAGATCGAAACGGTCGGACAGCCACAATGCCGTACCAATTCCGATCGGATGCAGTGCAAACATCAGCGCGGCGAGCACGGCGGCCGTCCTCGCCCGCGTCAGCTCCCATGTGAGCGCCGCGAGTGCGACGGCCACCGCCAGATGCAATGCGAGATTGCAGACATACTGCGGCACGCTGGCGGTGCCGAACAACGCAACCGTCAACCACCAGAA
>JBAVZT010000387.1:0-2678 GCA_049588955.1 Rhodanobacteraceae bacterium
CGCAACGGCCGCGAACACGAGGAAGCGATTCCGCGCAAACCCGATATCGACGCATTGCGTGAGCGCCTGGTCGCCGTGCTCGAACGCGAAGGCAGAACGCTCGCTGCGCTCAACGCGAGCCTGTTCGCCGGGCGCCTGACCGATCAGGTCGCTGCGCGCATCGCCGCCGCGCGCCGCGATCTCGCGTCAAAAGTCATCCACGAATACTGCCTGGCCAAAGGCATCGCGGTGGCCCTGAATCCGATACCGGTGGCCGATCTGCTCGCCGCGGCAGCCCTCGACGCTGCACTGGTCATGCATCTCGGTCGCGTCTACGGCCTGCCGTTGACACGCAGCGAAGCAGGAACGCTGATCGCCGTGATCTCGGCGCAACTAGCCGCGTTGATGGGCGCGATCTGGGGCGTGCATCTGGTCGCCTCGGCACTCAAGGGCATGAGCGCGGGTCTGTCGACCGTGGTCACCGCTGGTGCCCAGGGCGCACTCGCATGGTACGCCACCGAAATCGTCGGGCGCGCGGCCGAGAAATATCTAATTGCCGGCAAGTCCTGGGGCGACAAGGGTGCCAAGCGCGTTGTCTCGGAAATCGTCGAGAGCCTTGATCGCAACTCGATCCTGCGCGAAGCGCGCAGCGAGATACTCGCGCGTCTGCGCCGCAGCACCGGCCCGGAACAGCCTTAGCCATTCGGTATCGGCTTCGAACCGATGCCGGGCACGTGAATCGAGTGCGCCGACCTTGACCCTTGGCCGTTTTCCGGGTAGCTTCCGCGAAATCGAGCGCGTCAATCGGCACAGTGATGCCGTCTCGGCCGCTGCCCCGGATATCTGCTGCGACAGTGGCGGTTATCGAATCAACATGCTCCAACCGTAAAGTGTCGGTGGGGCACAATTCTTGAAACTTTGCCCGCCGAGTGGCCGGCACAGCTATCTCCCCTTTCCCCGGACATGTTTCGAGCGTCGGCTGCGCGCTTGATTACCCCTCAACGCAGCCTGCCAATGGGTCATAGGTCTTGCCCGACTTGCCGGGTGCAGGTTGCGCGTGGAGGAATGGAAACATGAACAACACGATTGTTATTGCCGCAGCACTGACTGTTGCGTGTCTGGCCACAAGACTCTGCCATGCGGATGATGTGCTTTATCGCAGCAATTTCGAGCCTGTGAGCGAGTGCAGCTACGGCCCGACAGGGCTGACGCGCGCGCTTCGTGGCAATGTCACCTATGTTCCGGGCTTCGCCACCGCCGCCAATTCGGACCTGACGCATTACCAGAACATCTGGGGCCGCAGTGGGCCAAACGATCCTCCGCAGCTCTGGCCAGCAGTGGACAATCAGATTGCGTACATCAATCCGCTTGAGAGCGACTCCTATCTCTCCGCACAGTTCACCGTGCCGATCAATCCGCTGCATTACAGCGGCGTGTTCAAGCGTGCCGATATTGCCGGAGATGTGAGCCGGACATCGGCATCGATCAGCGCGAGCTGCGGGGACTTTTCCTCGGCCGTACCCGAGGGTTGTGTCATCGACAGCGGATACCGCGGCTCGCCATTGCTGGTCTGGGCGATCGGTGACGACCTGCCGCCGAACGTGTGCCCTTTGATCCCCGGGCACACCTATTACCTGAACGTCATGATGGCGCCGCTCATCGATCCGACCGATTCATACTGTGGTCTCATCGGTTGTGTCATGAGCGGCCTCGGGCATACACTCAACTGAACACCGCCGGCAATCACCTTCCTGATGCATCGCGCAAGTGCAAGTCGACTTCCGCGCTATTCGGCAAGAGAAGGATTGGACCACGGACAGGATCACGATCGCCACAGCAGTTGCGCTCGCCCTCCTTGCGACAAGATTCTGCTATGCGGATGACGGGTTGTTTCGTGCCAACTTCGAGGCGCTGGGCGAGTGCAGCTACGGCCCGACAGGTCTGACGCGCGCGACTCGTGGGGATGTCGTTTACGGCCCGGGATTTAGCGCCGTGGACATCGACATCACTCAGTACGCGAACATCTGGGGGCGCAGCAATCCATGGCAGCCGCCACAACCGTGGCCCGCGGTGAACGGCCAGGTCGCGTACATCAATGTGCTCAAGACCGGCACCTATCTCTCCGCGCAGTTCACCGTGCCGATCGAACCCGACCATGACAGCGGCAGGTTTGAGCGGGCCGACCTTTCCGGAGATGTGACCCGAACATCGGCATCGATCAGCGAGAGCTGCGGGGACTTTTCCACGGCCGTACCCGCGGGGTGTGTCATAGACAGCGGATACAGAGGCTCACCGCTTCTGCTTTGGGCGATCGGGGACGATCCGCCTGCAAACGCGTGCCCGTTGGTGCCTGGACGCACTTATTATCTGAACCTCATGATGGCGCCGCTCGATAATCCCACCGACTCCTACTGTCATGCCGCCGGGTGCGTCATGAGCGGAATGGACCTGACATTTGATTGAGGGTTTTGGGGCGATCGTCGCCTTGAATCGATTGCCTTCTGCACCGACCTGCGTCGACAGACAATGGATGCCGCCGTCTTTGCGACCGGTTTAGCGGCACCTGTGCGCGAACTCCGGGATGCGAACTCCGGGATCCGAACTCCGGGACGAACTCCGGGACATCCATCGAACTCCGGCGAACTCCGGCGGCGAACTCCGGGACATCCATAATCCCTGCGCGAACTCCGGGACATCCG
>JBAVZT010000388.1:0-7554 GCA_049588955.1 Rhodanobacteraceae bacterium
CTCGCGGAATATCCGAGATGGTGTCGTAGGCGAGCAACGGATTGTTGGCCACGTCGCGATCCGCGGCCAGCGCACTTTCGCTGCGCTCGAACGCAAGCTGCTGGACGCGGAAATTGCCGGACATGCGTTCCTGCATCACGGTCACCTGCGCGGCCGTGACGCCGAGCAGGGTCAGCAACAACAGCATGATCAGCGCGACGAACAGGACCGCGCCATTCGATCGGCGAGGCGGCGGGAAACGAAGTACGGTGTTCATGGCGTGGCTCACGAATTGAAGATGCGGTTGCGCAACGCGATGGTGGTCTCGTAGACCTGCCGCATCGCGCCGTCGTTCGGATCGGTCGGCGTGATGGGCGGCGCATCGAGCACCTGGTATGTGCGCGCGTCCCCATTGGACCGCGTCGCCGGCACCCCGGCGCGATCGACACTGCGCACCAGCAGACCGACGCGCACGCTGACCACCTTGCGCCAGTTCGCATCGAGGGCGACGGTTGTGGCTGCTCCGGCTGCGACGGCAGCTGCATCGCGGTATTCATCGGCCTGCCCGTCGCCATTGTTGTCGACACCGAAACGAAGTTGCATGTTCTCGATGCCTTCGGCGAGTTCGTCGGACGCCGGCGCGAGTGCCGTATCGGTGCGCTTGAGCCGCCTCGAGTAGAGCGAGGGAATGTTGTCCGTATTCGGCGCTACGTACAACACGATGTACTCGGCGCGATGCAGCTCGGCATTGAGCTGCTTGGAGCCGGCGCCACCGGTGCTGACCGGCGCGTTGAGAAACACGTTGGAGACGCGGAAATCCCACGGGCAGTTGCCGCCTGCATTGCAGTCGGTCACGGTCGGATCGAGGTAGACGTTGAGTCCGGTATTGCCGATCACCGTGACATCGGTTGCGGCCAGATTGCCGACGAAGACATCGGCGGAACGGCAGCTTTCGAGCGCGTAGACGATATCGTTGCCGGCCACCGAGGGAAACACGTCCGACACACTCGAGGCGACCGCCACATCGAGCCCGTAGTTGTCCGGGGTGCGCGCGATGCTGATCACCGGCACGGCGTCCTCGCTGACGGTGCGCAACACCAGCACGTCCGTGCCGGCGACGACGTTCAAACCCAGCGCGGTCAGGTCGGCGGGCAGGTCGGCGGCGGCAAAGGCCTCTATCGGTCGCTGGAACCGGTATTTCGGATCGACCGCATCGCCGCCAGGCACGGTGGCGCTCCAGGTGGCCAGATGATTGACGAAACTGGCCTGGGTGTCGCGCTCGTTGTCCGAACCACAGCCCATGTAGCCGACCATGCGCAAATCGCGTTGCAGCGTCTGCACCGCGTAGCGCCCGCTTTCCTGGACGCGCGAGAGACCTTCCTGCACCTGGTAGGTCATGCGCGAGGCCGAGAAGATCTGCACGATGCCGAGCGCGACCAGCGTCGAGATCGCCAGCGCGACCATGAGTTCGATCAGCGACAGGCCGACGTGCCGCGAACGTGCGGCGTGGATCCGATTCGTGCGCTTGTTGTTCAAGTGTCTTTTGTTCATGGGCCTGTTGCTCGGGTGCGTGCTGTTCATGGCCGCGCGCTCAAAGCCGCGCGGTCACGATGAAGACGCTTGATTCGCCATCGGTGCCGGCGCCGGTGCCGCCGCCCGATTCGCCGGCGCCGAAGGTGGCGGCATCGTCGACGCAGTTGCTGCCGGTGGTCGCGCCGCTTTGCAGGCGCGAATCGCTCCAGCGTATGCACACGGCGACTTCGTTCGCACTGATCGGCGCGATCGCGGCCTCGCCGGCCGGCAGTTCGCACGAGACCTGGTAACGCCAGTTGTTGACATCGAACTCGGCCTGCGTCGCGCCATCAGGCGGATCGGAGGTCGTGCAATCGTCGCCTGCGGCGTAGTCGCTGCTGTAGTAGGACTGGATGTAGTCACGGTTGGCGCGGATATTGTCGAGCATGGTGTTGGTCAGCGCGGTCGCCTGCGAGCGATAATTCGCGCTCTGGTTGGCCTTGACCGAAAAGCTCTGCAAAGCCGCAAGGCCGAGCATGCCGAAACTGAAGATCAGCAGCGCGATCAACACCTCGAGCAGGGTGAAGCCACGCTTGCGGCAGCCATTCATGCGTGGCGATTTCATGTGTTGTGACGGCATCACGGACAATCCTTGCGTATGGAATTGACACTGCCCAAACCCGCGACAGTGACGCTGCGCTCCTGCTGGCCGGTGCAGCCGCCGCTCGGATCGAGCGTGAAGGTCGCACTTCCGTCCGCGGCGTCGCCGCGCGCAACGCTTTCACCACGCGTGTTGAAACGAACGAACTGAGTACCCACGGTCACATCGACCTGGCTGTTGGCCGCCCAGCTGCGCAACACCAGGGCCGGGTCGATCGCGGTCGGTGCTGCAACGCCAACGGTGTTGTCGATGAACGCCACCCAGCCCTGGTCCCAATCGGTGGCGGCGCCGCAGGTGGTCGGCAGGCCGGCGTGGGTATCCGCGGCGCAGACCGAAACGCCCTGGGTCCGCGTGACGGCTTCGTTGCGCGCGAAGTTGAGCGCGGTCACCAGATCGTTGGCTTGCGACGCCACGCGATTGCTGCGCATGGTTGCGGTGAAGCTCGGCAGCGCGATGGCCGTGAGTATCGCGGCCACGGCAATCGTGATGACGAGTTCGATCAGCCCGAAACCGCGTGCGGCATCGCATCGATGCATGGATACCTTGTTGATCTGGTCCCCCATCGCTCCCCTCCGGCGATGCAGTTGGCGACCGGCACGCTAGGGAGTGGCGCTGGCGGGCGCAAGGGCCCCGGTAGCGAGCGGCAGGATTCGGCCGACAAACGGTCGTTTGGGCGAGTGCCGCCCCTCATCCGCCCTTCGGGCACCTTCTCCCCGCATACGGGGAGAAGGGAAACCAGCCCGAATGCGACCATGCGATCGCGCGCAGCTTCTTCCCGCACGCGGGGGAAGGATGGTGAGGGAACCCCTCGCCCCGCGCCACGGGGAGAGAACCGGGCGAGGGGCGATGGGGCGACAGACCGTCAATCGACCACGCGCAGACGCAATTCCCTCGGCAGCGCAAAAGTCACGTCTTCCGGTTCGCCGTCGAGCTCGCGCACGTCGGCGGCACCATATTCGCGCAGGCGAGCGATGACATCACGCACGAGTCCCTCCGGAGCCGAGGCACCGGCGGTGACGCCGATGCGTTCGCGCCCGTCCAGCCAGTCGCCGCGGATGTCGGCTGCACCGTCGATCAGGTGCGACACCACGCCCTGCTTTTCCGTGAGTTCACGCAGGCGATTGGAATTGGAGCTGTTCGGCGAACCCACCACGAGCACCAGATCGCATTGTTCGCCGAGCCGGCGCACCGCATCCTGGCGATTCTGCGTTGCATAGCAGATGTCATCGTGGCGTGGCCCGAGGATCGCCGGAAACCGGACTTTCAATGCATCGATGACCGCCCGTGTATCGTCGATCGACAGCGTCGTCTGCGTCACGTAAGCGATGTGATCGGGATGGCGCGGCGCGAGGCGCGCCACGCACCCCGGTGTCTCCACCAGGTGGATTGCACCGGCGTTACTGCCGTTCCACTGGCCCATCGTGCCTTCGACTTCGGGGTGCCCGGCATGACCGATCAGGACCACATCGCGCCCGGCCTTGCCGTGCCGCGCGACTTCCATGTGCACCTTGGTCACCAGCGGGCAGGTCGCGTCGAACACGCGCAGATTGCGCTGACCGGCTTCGCCGCGTACCGCCTGCGATACGCCGTGGGCGCTGAAAATTACCGTCGCCCCGTCGGGCACTTCGTCGAGCTCGTCGACGAAGATCGCGCCGCGAGCGCGCAGCCCATCGACCACATAGCGGTTGTGCACGACCTCGTGGCGCACGTAGATCGGCGCGCCGAAGGTCTCCAGCGCGCGCTCGACGATCTCGATCGCGCGATCGACACCTGCGCAGAAACCACGTGGATTGGCCAGCAGGACTTGCATGTCGGTAATTATCCTTCAGCCGCCGCGTGTTTCCCACCGCGCAAACCGAACACGATCAGCAGAACCGCGCCGACACTGATGGCCGAGTCGGCAATATTGAATGTAGGCCACGCCCACTCGTGGTAATAGACCTGAATGAAATCGGTGACCTGACCAAATCGGGTCCGATCGACCAGATTGGCCAGCGCGCCGCCGACGATGAGCGCCAGAGGCAGAGCAACGCGCCACTCGCCCCGGCGCGTTCGCCGCAGCCAGAGTACGAGCACGAGGCTCACCACTACGGCGAGCGCCGTGAAAAACCAGCGCTGCCAGCCCGTCGAACCGGCGAGGAAACTGAATGCAGCGCCGCTGTTGAAGGCAAGCGTCCAGTTCAACAATCCCGGAATGACCGGATGTGCGACATGGAGTTGCAAAGTCGCGAGCGCGATCGCCTTGGTCGTCTGATCGAGGACGATGACGAGCGCCGACAGCAGCAGCCAGATCAGCGCGCTTTGTCCAGTGGCAATGCCTTGGTCATTCATTCGGATGCAGATACCTCCGGTTTCGCGCTTGAGGTGGCGCACAAGGGAGCGCGTTCGACAACGCGCACGCAGTCAAATGGACTTGCCCCAAACGCATTGAGCACGTGTGATGGGTTGAGCGCAGCGATACCCATCAGCTTCCCACCTTATCCCACCCGTGCCTCTCCAGCCGCGGCCTGCCCTTCGATCGCAGTCGCGCAGCACGTCGGATGGGTTGAGCGCAGCGATACCCATCGGCTTCCCAAAACGCATGGTCGGCCCTTGAGCCACTCGCGCCGCCCTCAAAACCAGCGCCGGTTCTCACCTTCGCCTTCGATATTTTCGATGCAGCGGCCGCAGATTTCCGGATGGTCGGCGTGGGTGCCGACATCCGGCCGGTAGTGCCAGCAGCGCACGCATTTCGCCGCCTTGCTCGGCGCAGCCGAGATCCACACCTCCGCGCCGTCGATGTCGGCGCGCACGGCACCGCGCGGTCTCGAAGAGACGTCGGCGAGTTCGAGTTCGGAGGTAATGAAGAAGAAACGCAGCTCCGCAGCAAATGCATCGAATCGTTCGCGCGTCGCCGCGTCGGCATGAACAGTGACATCGGCCTGCAACGAAGCGCCGATATCGCCGGCACCGCGCATGCCTTCGAGCAACCTCGATGCCGCCGCGCGAATCGCGAGCAGATCGGCCCAGAAACGACGTTGCGCATCAGATGCCTGGGGCGAGGCAAGTCCGTCGTACCAGGTCTCGAACAACACCGATTCGCCGCGCGTCCCGATGCGGGCTCGATCCGCACCGGTCTGTTGCGGCATGGCCTGCCAGATTTCCTCGGCCGTGAAACTCACTATCGGTGCCAGCCAGCGCACCAGCGCTTCGAGTATGCGGAACATGGCGCTTTGCGCGGAGCGTCGACCGCGGCTGTCGGTCGGCATGGTGTAGAGCCGATCCTTGGTGATGTCGAGATAAAGCGAGCCCAACTCGTTGGTACAGAAGTTCTGAACGCGCTGCACGATTTCGGGAAAATCGCAGCGTGCGTAGGCGGCGATAACGGCTTGCTGCACGTCCTCGGCCTGCTGCACTGCCCACTGATCGAGCAACAGAACGTCGCCGACGGCCAGCAGATGCGTTGCGGGATCGAAACCGTCGAGGTTGCCGAGCAGAAAACGCGCGGTATTGCGGATGCGCCGATAGGCATCGGCGACGCGTTTGAGAATCTCGTCCGACAGCGCCATCTCGTTGCGGTAATCGGCTGACGCGATCCACAGGCGCAGGATGTCGGCGCCGTAGGTTTTCATCACATCCTGCGGCTCGATGCCGTTGCCAAGCGACTTGGACATCTTGCGTCCTTGCGCATCGACCGTGAACCCGTGCGTGAGCACCTCGTCGAACGGCGCGTGTCCGTGCATCGCGCAGGAGGTAAGCAACGAGGACTGGAACCAGCCGCGATGCTGATCGGAGCCTTCGAGATAGATCACCTTGTCGCCCGGTCTGCGCGCCAGTTCCGCGCGCTGATCGAGCACGCAGAAATGCGAGGTGCCCGAATCGAACCACACATCGAGAATGTCCGTGACCTTGTCGTAGTCGTCCGCGTCGTCGCCGAGCAGGTCCCGTGGCTCGAGTGCGTACCACGCGTCCACGCCGTCCTTTTCCAGGCGCGCGGCGACGGCTTCGAGCAGTTCGACGCTGCGCGGATGCGGCTCGTGCGTGAGCTTGTGGGTGAACAGCGCGATCGGCACGCCCCAGGTGCGTTGGCGCGAGATGCACCAGTCCGGTCGGCCTTCGACCATCGCTGCGATGCGCTCCTCGCCCCAGGCCGGGTAAAACGTGACGTCGTTGCGTACCGCGCTCAACGCGCTCGCGCGCAACCCGGCGCGGTCCATCCCGATGAACCATTGCGGCGTGGTGCGAAACGCGATCGGCGTGCGATGCCGCCAGCAATGCGGATAACTGTGGGTGATCGTTTGCGCAGCCAGAAGCACTTCGCGCTCGCGCAGCAAGGCGACGATCGCCTCGTTGGCCTTCCAGATATGCTGACCTTCCAAGAGCGGTGTGCCGGGCAGATAGACTCCGTTGCCGTCGACCGGATTGAGCACATTGGCCGGTGTGTTCTGGATCAATCCGTACTGCCGGCCGACGGCGAAGTCCTCGACGCCGTGGCCCGGCGCGGTGTGCACCGCGCCGGTGCCTTCCTCGGCCGATACGTGATCGCCGAGAATGATCGGAATTTCGCGATCGTAGAATGGATGGCGCAATGCGGAACCTGCACCGGCGTGTGGCGCTCGCCCCATTTCCTGTTCGCGGGTTTTCCGGCCATGCGCGGAAATGGAAGGGCTCTGGTCGCCATCGACACCTTCCGCCATGGGCCGTGAACGCGACTCGAGTGCGGCGCCCTTGGCGCGGCCCAGCACCGCGACGGTATCGACCCCGTAACGTGCGAGCGCCTCGGCGGCGAGTGCCTCGGCCAGAATCAGCAGCACGCGCCTGCCGTCCCGTCGTGGTCCGTCGACCAGTACGTAATCGAGATCCGGGCCGAGCGTCACCGCGAGGCTTGCCGGCAATGTCCACGGCGTAGTCGTCCAGATCGGTACCGCGACAATGTCATCTTCGTCGGACGAGACGCCAAACCTTGCAGCCAGCGCGCGCGGATCGATCGCATCGTAGGCGACGTCGACCGCGGGCGAAGCCTTGTCGGCATATTCGATCTCCGCTTCGGCCAGCGCCGAGACGCAATCGAAACACCAGTACACCGGCTTGAAGCCGCGCATCACATGCCCTTTGGCGTATATGTTGGCCAGCGCACGCAGGATGTCGGCCTCGTAGCTGCGATCCATTGTGCGATACGGATGCCCCCAGTCGCCAAGCACGCCAAGCCGCTTGAAATCGCGGCGCTGCAAATCGATCTGCTTCCCGGCGTATTCGCGGCAAAGCTTGCGGAACGTGGATGCGTCGACTTTGTGGCCCACCTTGCCGACCTTCTTTTCCACGGCGATCTCGATCGGCAAACCGTGGCAGTCCCAACCGGGCACGTAGGGAGAGCGAAATCCTGCCAGCAGTTTCGACTTGACCACGATATCCTTGAGGATCTT
>JBAVZT010000389.1:0-4911 GCA_049588955.1 Rhodanobacteraceae bacterium
ATGGAGTGCTTCCCTCGCGGAAATGGAAACGCGAGCGTTTCAATCAGCCATGGTATCCCGGGGAGACGGTGATTGCCGGCATTGGTCAGGGTTATTGGGTGGTTACACCCTTGCAACTGGTGCACGCCGTCGCGACTCTGGCCGACAAGGGTGTGCCGCACCGTCTGCACCTGCTGCAAGCGATGCAACGCGGCAGCGGTCGCAAGGTGTCGCAGCAGCACCTTACGCCTGTGCGGGCGAACGTCATCGGCAAGCCCGCGGACTGGACGGCCGTACAGCAGGGCATGGTGGCCGCCGTCAACGGCGAACATGGCACGGCGCGCGGCATCGGCGACGGCTTCCCGTATGTGATCGCCGGCAAGACCGGTACCGCGGAGCGCTATTCGCGCACCGGGGAGGCCTGGGAAAACATCATGCAGGTGGCCGTCGAACGCCATCAGGTGTTGTTCGAGGCGTTCACCCCTGCCGATGCGGCGCGCATTGCCGTTATCGTCGTGCTTGAGGCAGGACATACCGGCGCGCACGACGCTGCGCCCATCGTGCGTCAGATTCTCGATGCCTGGCTGGCGGGTGACCAGTCGCGCGTTGCGGGCGGAGCAGCGCCGTGATCGACGACGCCCTGCGCGATCTGCGCCATCGCGCTCGCAGGTTGCTGCGAAAGCCGCGACTGGACATGCCTTTGGCCGGTGCGCTGTTCATGCTGGCCGTGATCGGCATTGTCACCCTGTACAGCGCGAACGATCTCAATCGTTCGCAGACGATAAGCCAGGCACTGCGTGTTGTTTTCGGCGGCCTGCTGCTGGTGGTCATCTCGCGTGTGCCGCCGCGGGTGCTCAGGACCTGGTCGCCATGGTTGTATGCGACGAGTGTCGTGTTGCTGGTGATCGTGGCATTGCTCGGCGAGGGCCGCGGCGCGTACCGCTGGCTGGATCTCGGGATACTGCGTTTTCAGCCCTCCGAACTGCTCAAGCTGACCATGCCGATGATGATCGCCTGGTATCTGAATCGTCGTGGCCTGCCGCCGGGCTGGGTGGTTTCGGGCGGCGCGCTCGTGCTTATCGCGATACCCGCGGCGCTGATCGCGGAGCAGCCTGATCTCGGCACTGCGTTGCTGGTCGTCGCGAGCGGTGCGTTTGCCGTGTTTCTGTCCGGTATTGCGTGGTGGCGCATTGGCGCGTTATGCGCCGCCTTCGCCGCTGCCGTGCCGGTCGGTTGGCACTTTTTGCACGGCTATCAGAAAGATCGCATTCGCATGTTGTTCAATCCCGAAGCCGACCCGCTCGGAACCGGCTGGCACATCATCCAGTCGCAAATCGCGGTCGGCTCCGGCGGCGTCTGGGGGAAGGGCTGGCACCATGGCACGCAGTCGCGCCTCGAATTTCTGCCGGAGCACACCACCGATTTCATCTTTTCGGTGTTCGCCGAGGAGTGGGGGCTGATCGGTGTGCTGCTGCTGCTTGCGCTCTATGTATTCATCATAGGTCGCTGTTTGTGGATCGCAAGCAACGCCAAGGACACCTACTCGCGGTTGCTTGCCGGCGCAATCAGCATGGCGTTTTTTGTGTACGTGATCGTCAACGGCGGCATGATCACCGGCATTCTTCCCGTCGTCGGAGTGCCGCTGCCGCTGATCAGCTACGGCGGCACCTCGGCGGTGTCGCTGCTTTGCGGCTTCGGCGTGTTGATGTCGATACACGCGCATCGCAAGGTGGTCGCAATGTGATTGGCTTCCGGCTCCGTGCGACGCCGCTTCGTACCTTGTCCGATGGGGCCGGGAGCCGGCGGCCGTGAACCGATCGACTGATCTGCTCGCCGAGCAGATGCGGAAGGCCGCGGCCCATCGCGACGTCGGTGAACTGGGTCTGGCCGAAAGTCACTACCGGCGCGCCGTCAAACTCGATCCGCGTTGCGCCGAGGCGTGGCATCGGCTTGGCCGGGTGGAATTCGAGCGTGGCAAGGCCGCGCTTGCGATCCGCCATTACCGCAAGGCGCTCGAAGTCGAGCCCGGCACGCTGGCGACGCTGCACGATCTCGCGCTGGCACACCGGCAAAGGCAGCAACACGCTCAGGCTGTTTCCCTTTGCCGTCAGATTCTCGCAAAGTGGCCCGGTGATGTACCGGCGTTGCTCATGCTTGGCTCATTGTTCGATGCACAGGGTGAGCTGGATCACGCCGGCGCGATGTATCGTCAAGTTCTCGCGCAAGTGCCCGGACAAATTGACGCGCTGGTCAATCTCGGCGGCGTGCTGCGTCGCCAGCACCGGCCGGATGATGCGCTGGCACTCCTTGTCCAGGCCTGCAGATCGGTTCCGTGCCCGGCGGACGCCTTCGGGCAACTCGCACAGGTGATGCTCGAACTGGGTCGCTATGCCGAGGCGCGGCAATCGGCCGAACGGGCGATCTCACGCGAACCCGCCGAGGCTTGCTGGTGGCGCACTGCCGGTATCGCCGCGCGTCTGCAGCACGATTTGCGCGTCGCAGTTCCTGCGCTGCGCAAGACCCTTGAGCTGGCCCCGGACGATGTCGATGCACGCGCGGAGCTGGCGCTCGCACTGCATGAACGTGGCGACCATGACGAAGCGGTCGCGATGTTCGTCGATGTCGCGCGCAAGCGACCCGGTTTCGAGCGCATTCGCTGGCTCGCGGAACTGGCCCTTCCGGCGATCTACACCGACGAAGCGCAAATTGAAACCGCGCGCCGCCGATTCGGCGAAGGGCTGGAGCGTGTCGCAACCAGGCTCGATCTTGACAACGAGACCGGGCGATTGGCCGCGTACGAGGCAGCGTCCACGGTTACACCTTTTCACCTGCACTACCAGCCGCGCGACAACACCGCTCTGCAATGCCGTTTCGGCGATCTGGTCCAGCAGGTACTGAATCGCGTCGCGCCGGCGTTCACGCAACCGCTGCCATGGCAGGCGCTTGCGCACGGCGATCGCATTCGCGTCGGCTTCGTCAGCAGCCATCTGAGCGAGCACTCGGTCACCCGATTTTTCGGGCGTCTCGTTACCGGTCTCGACGGCGGCCGCTTCGAGGTGTCTGCGTGGAACACCGGGCCGGCAGGAGATGCGGTCAGCCGGCGGATTGCCGCGGCCATCGACCATTTCCATTCGTCCTTCGCAAATCCGGCTGCGACGGCGGCCCATATCCGTGATGCCAAACTCGACGTGCTGGTTCATCTCGATATCGGCATGGACCCGGCACAGCAAGTGCTGGCCGCGCTGAGACTCGCGCCGGTTCAGTGCTGCTTGTACGGCCATCCGGCAACGAGCGGCATGCCGCTGATGGACTATTTTCTGAGTGGCGCGGCGCTCGAGCCCGAACAGGCCGAGGCGCATTATCGAGAAACGCTGGTGCGTCTGCCTGGCCTGGCCACGCAGCCCGCGCGACCGCCGCCCCCCGGTGATGGCCGCTGGCTCGATGCGTATCGCGATGGACGGCCGCTGCTGTTGTGCCTGCAGAACCTGATCAAGCTGGTGCCGGCGTTCGATGACCTGCTGGCGCGCGCGATGGTCGCGAGCGACGCACGCGTCGTCTTTTTCGATCGTGCGACGGCCCTGGGCGCTCGCTACCGCGAGCGTCTGGCACCGGCACTGCGTGCTCACGGATTGTCACCGGGTCGCGACGTCGTTTTCGTGCCGCACCAATCCCACGCCAATTTCATTGCCGGGATCGCGAAGGCTGACGTCGTGCTTGACACGCCGTGGTTTTCGGGTGGGTCGACCAGCCTCGACGCACTCAGTGTCGGTACGCCGATCGTCACGATCGAAGGCGCGATGCTGCGCGGCCGGCAAACTGCGGCGATGCTGCGGCTGGCCGGCGTGCCGGAGTTGATCGCGGCCAACGAGGAAGCTTACGTCGATACGGTGCGGACACTGTGCCGCGATATCGATCGACGCGCATCGCTGCGTAACCGCTTGATCGCCGGAGCCGACGCGTTGTTTGGCGACAGCTCGGCCATTCGCGGGTTCGAGGCGTTCGTGGGGACGGCCTGTCAGCGTTGTGCCGCCGGGTTAGCCCCGATGCGGTGGCCGTGAAACCCGCATCCGGAAAGGACTCACGCCCCGGGGTCGCCGCGGCCTCGCCGAATCCCGGCGTGTTAGATTAAGCGCGTGTCATGCCCAAGCGCGCAATCCCTCCTGCGACCGGTAGCGGGACCGTCGATACGCCACGCCGATATCGCCTCCTGCCGCCTGCTTGTGACAGCGGGGCTTACGCTCGCACTCATGCTTGCCGTGTCGAGTGCGCGCGTGCTGGCAGCGACATCGACCGCGACCGGTCCGGCGCAGATTCCTCCCGCCGAAGCCGCGTTCGCGGCGAGTCTTGCGCACGAGGACGGGTTGTCGGAGCGTGAAATCCTGCGCATGCTTGCCGAGGCCGAAGTTCAGCCCGGCATCATCGAGGCCATGACGCGCCCGGCCGAAGCGAAGCCATGGAAGGACTATCGGCCGATTTTCGTCAACCAGAAGCGCATTGCCGACGGCATTGCGTTTTATCGCGACAATCGTGCGCTGCTCGAACGCGTGAGCCAGGAATACGGCGTCGCTCCGCAAATCATCGTCGCGATTCTCGGTGTCGAAACCAACTATGGGCGCATCATCGGCGGTTATCGCGTGCTCGATGCATTGACCACACTGGCGTTCCACTATCCGCCGCGTGCCGATTTCTTCCGCGGCGAGTTGCGCGAGTTGTTTCTGCTCGGCGACCATCATCTTGCCTATCCGATCGACAAGCTCAAGGGTTCCTACGCCGGGGCGATGGGCTGGGTCCAGTTCATGCCGAGCAGCATCGCCAGGTACGCCCGCGACGAGGACGGCGACGGCGCAATCGACTTGTGGAATTCGCTGCCCGATGTGGTTGCCAGCGTGGCCAATTACTTCCATGAATTCGGATGGCAGGACGGGACTCCCG
>JBAVZT010000390.1:0-6817 GCA_049588955.1 Rhodanobacteraceae bacterium
GCGCCGGGCGGTCGCAACGAAACTTCGCAACTCGCGCAGGGCGAGCCGCGCAACACCGCCGTCGCACTCGGCCAATCCGGCAACCCGGGTGCCCAGAAGCCGACGCCCTCGACGGAAACCGAAAGCGTCGTCATGCGGCGCACGCGCGCGCATCGCGCGCGAAGGCCAGCGTGCAGTTGCTGCCACCGAAACCGAACGAATTCGAGAGGGCGATCGCGATTCCTCGCGCCTCGCCGGCAAGCGCAAGATATGGGCGGCAAGCCGGTTCCGGATCGCTGGTGTTCAGGGTTCCCGGCACCCGCGCGGATTCCATGGCTGTCAGCGTGATCACCGCCTCGAGGATACCGGCTGCGCCGAGGGTATGTCCGCTCCAGCCCTTGGTCGAGCTGGCGCGCGTTGTTGCCGGAAAAATATCCGTCAGCAGGGCGCCTTCGACCTCGTCGTTCTTCATCGTCGCGGTACCGTGCAGGTTGATGTAGTCGATGTCGCGCGGTTCCAGTCCGCCTCGCGCGAGCGCGGCGGCCAATGCCAGGCGCGCGCCACGCCCATCCGGGTGCGGCGTCGACATGTGGTACGCATCGCTCGATTCGCCATAGCCGATGAACCGTGGCGCGCTGGCGACACCGTCGCGTTCGACTATCGCGAACCCGGCCGCCTCGCCGATGGAAATGCCCGAGCGCGCCACATCGAACGGGCGGCACGGTTGAGCGGAAATGAGCCCGAGCGCGTTGAATCCGAACAACACGCTGTCGCACAGGGTATCGACACCGGCCAGAATCGCCGCATCGGCCAACCCGAGACGCAACAGTCGCTCCGCCTTCGCAAAAATCTTGGCACTCGATGAGCAGGCCGTCGCAACGGTCAGGCACGGCCCGCGTGCCCCGAGCACGGCGCGAAGGAACAGACCGAGCGAATGCGGTGTATGCAACGCCGGCCGGCGCAACGCTGCCGGCATATGTCCGTCTTCAAGCGCCCGATAGGCCTCCTCGGTCGCGCCGATGCTTGCGGTCGAGGTGCCGACAATCAGCGCGACGCGAGCCGCTCCATGGCGCTCGATCGTCGCGTATGCCGCGTCAGAAAAACCGTCCGCCCGCAGGCCGAGCCAAGCCAGCCTGTTGTTGCGGCAGTCGTGATCTGCCCATGCAGCAGGCAACGGAGTCGACTCGATTGCGCGCACGCGCCCGATCGCACACGGCAACGCTGTACGGGTGAAGTCATTGGCGGCGAGCCCACCGGCTGCATCGGCCAATGCGCGCGCATGTTCGGCGCGACCGCACCCGATGGCGGAGGTTGCGGTGTAGGCCGTAATGGCGAGTGGAGAGATGCGGGAAGGCACGCGTCGTCGGATCCGGCGAGGCTGCACGATTATGACACAGGCCGCGCGGCGCGCCCGCCGCTTTGACGGCGGCCGTTCAGTGCTTTCCCTCATGCGCATGCAAAACGATCCAGGCCTCGAATCGCCGCATGAAATCTCCCAGGAAGTCGAGCGTACTCTCGTTGGCGACTTCGCCACGGTCTTCGTCGACCAGGTCCTGGACCTTCCCCACATAGACCTCGGGCTGCTGCAAGGTGGGCATATCGAGATAGGCCAGCGACTGACGCAGATGATGGTTGGCGCCGAAGCCGCCGATTGCGGCAATCGATGCGCTCACGACAGCGGCGGGCTTGCCGGCCCAGACGCTCCTGCCGTACGGGCGCGATCCCACATCGATCGCGTTCTTGATCGCCGCAGGGACCGATCGATTGTGCTCCGGCGTTACGAACAGCACCGCGTCGGCCTTCGCGACGCGTTCGCGAAACCCGGCATATTCGGGCGGACTGCCTTCGTCGTAATCCTGGTTGTACAGCGGCAGTCGGCCGATCTCGACCATCTCCAGTCCAAGACTCGGCGGCGCCAACCTGATCAGCGCACGTGCGATCATCCGGTTGTAGGATGCCTTGCGCAGACTGCCGACCAGGACGACCACATCGTAGGGTTTGCTCATGAGTTTGGGTCTCCGACCAAGTCGACTGCGATGTCCATGCGTGATTCGATCGTCGACTATAGACGCGATGGTACGACTGCCGCTGAACGCCGTGTCACCCCGCCATTCGAGAATGTCTCCGAGATGACCAACCACCGCTCGCAGATCGATGCCGTGCGCGCGTTCCTGACCGGCATGCAGACGCGACTGTGCGCGCGCATGGCATCGGCAGACGGCAACGCCATCTTCGGTCGCGACGAGTGGCAGCGGCCGGGCGGCGGAGGCGGTTGCTCGCGCGTGCTCAAAGGCGGCGCCGTGTTCGAACAGGCCGGAGTCGGCTATTCCGCCGTCGGCGGCGATCTGCTGCCGCAGTCGGCGACTGCGCATCGCCCGGAACTGGCTGGGCGCGCATGGAATGCGCTCGGCATATCGGTGGTGGTGCATCCGCACAATCCGTACGCGCCGACCGCGCACATGAACGTGCGCTATTTCGAGGCAAACGCCGACGCTGAAGACCCGATCTGGTGGTTCGGCGGCGGCTTCGACCTGACGCCGTTCTATCCGTTCGACGAGGACATCTTGCACTGGCACACGGTCGCGCGCATGGCCTGTGAGCGATTCGGCGACGGCGTGTATCCGCGCTTCAAGCAGTGGTGCGACGAATATTTCCATCTGAAGCACCGAAACGAAGCACGCGGCGTCGGCGGTCTGTTTTTCGACGATCTGAATGAATGGGGGTTCGAGGACTGCTTTGCGTTTCAGCAATCCGTCGGCAACGCCTTCGTCAACGCCTACCTGCCGATCATCGAACGCCGCAAGGACATCCCGTACGGTGAGCGCGAACGCGAGTTCCAGCTATACCGGCGCGGCCGCTACGTCGAATTCAACCTCGTATACGATCGCGGCACCCTGTTCGGTCTGCAATCGGGCGGCCGCACCGAATCGATCCTGATGAGCCTGCCGCCGCGCGTTCGTTTCGAATATGCCTACGCGCCGGAACCGGGCAGCGCCGAAGCGCGGCTGGCCGAGTATCTGAAGCCGCGCGACTGGCTCGCGCTCGAGGGCTGAGGGCCGAATGGCGTCGCGGCTCCGGCAGGGCGTGCCTTGCACGCGATCGGATGCTTCGAAACCTCCCAATCCGCGATGCGTCGCATGGTGTCGAACAACACCGCGCGTCAGGCATCGACGCTGGCCACGACCATCACGCGCTTGCCGAAGCGCAATTGCTCGTAGGCGTCCTCGGGTGGCGGGACCAGATCCACTTTCGAGAATCCGATCTTGCGCAGGATCCAGAACAGCGCATCGAGGCTCGGCACCAGGCAGATGCCGGTCGTACTGGCCTCGGGACCGTGGGTTTCCCCGGTCTCGTCGATGATGCCGAACGAGCCCTTGAGTGGGCGCACAAAACGGTAGCTGCCGTAATCGACCATGCCGGACAGGCCCGGAACGATCTGCGTTTCGACGACGCACACGTTGCGCGTCAGCGCGCGCGCGATCCGCAGCGCACCGATCGGATTCTCGAGATGGTAGATCAGGCCGAACAGCAGCACGACATCGAACTGTCCGAGCACTGCCGGATCGAGCGCATGCACATCGGCTTGCATCACGCGCAGGTTGGACAGGCCCAGCGCATCGCGAATCAGCGACGCGTCGGCCACATGCTCGGCGCGCGCATCGATCGCGAGCACATCGTCGGCGCCGCGCTCGGCCAGCTTGGTTGCGAAATAACCCTGATGGCACGCGATATCGATCGCATTGGATCCCGCCAGCGACGATCCGAAACGCGCATCGAGCACACCTTCAAGCATCGCAAGGCGCGTCGCATGCACCGCGTCGAGCGCCCCGCCATCGTAAGTCGGCGTCGTCCGGCCGCTCGGCAACTTGAAGGGGTAGAACCAGGTTTTGTCGAGAATACGCTGTTCGAGGCGGGCATCCATTTGGCTGCGTGCCGCTCAATTCCACTCGTACAGCGTGTAATACACAGGCGAAATCGGGCCTTCGCGCGGATCACGGGTCAGCCGGCCGTTGCCGGTGCGATCGTAAAAAGTCTGTACGGGGCCGTTCGGTGGAACGATGCGGATCATCCATACATGGCCGGCCTGACGATATTCCTCGACCCGGTCATTGCCCTGTTTGCGGATGGTGACGTCGCTCGAGGCGACGCGACGGGCAGTGTCCGAACCGCTCGGATTGCGACTGGCCTTGTCGCGCACCGGACGTGTATCGGGCTTGTCCGGCGGCGAGAGTGCATCGTTGACGGTGTCCGTGGCGGCCGTCGGTGGCGGCGATGCGGGTGACGGCGCCGGGGCGTTGGTCTGCACACCCGGATCGTCAATGGCCGGCGGCGGCGGCACCTGCGTGTGAAGGTTCGTTTTCGGTGGATCGGCCGGCGCGGCTCGGACGTTCGCACCCGCGAGGCAACCCAATATGGCGAAACACAGGTTCAATCGACTCATGGCGGCAACTCCTCGGAAAGCTGAGCGTAGCAGACCGCAGGCGCTCGATACGATGATGCTCGCTTCATCCTGAACTTCAATGGAGTCGTTGGCGATCGAGCGGGCGCTATTCGGCTAAGCTTCGCCGAGTTCATTGTCCGCCAGAGCGACCATGCCGCGCCCGCGACTCGTCCTTGTCGATGGTTCATCGTATCTGTACCGCGCATTCCACGCGCTGCCACCGCTGACCAACGCGGCGGGCGAGCCGACCGGCGCCCTGTTCGGCGTGATCAACATGCTGCGTGCGATCCTGAACGATCGGCCGGATTACGCCGCGTTCGTCGGCGATGCGCCGGGTGGCACGTTCCGCGATGAACTGTTCGCCGAATACAAGGCCAACCGGCCGCCGATGCCCGACGAGTTGCGTACGCAGATCGAGCCGATGTACGCGCTGGTGGAAGCACTGGGCATGCCGATCCTGTGCGTGCCGGGCGTCGAAGCCGACGATGTGATTGGTACCCTAGCGAGGCGCGCGGTCGATCAGGGCATCGATGTCATCGCCTCGACCGGCGACAAGGATTTCGCGCAACTGGTCGGCCCGCACGTGACGCTGGTCAATACGATGTCCAATACCACGCTCGATGAAGCCGGCGTCAGCGAGCGCTTCGGCGTCAGGCCGGATCAGATCGTGGATTTGCTCGCATTGATGGGCGACAGCGTCGACAACATTCCGGGCGTCGAGAAGTGCGGGCCGAAAACGGCTGCGAAGTGGCTGGGCTTGTATGGCGATCTTGATGGCGTCATCGCCCATGCGGCGGAGATCGGCGGCAGGATCGGCGAGAACCTGCGCAAGGCGCTGCCGCAACTGCCGCTGTCCCGGCAGCTCGCGACAATCAGGACCGATGTCGAACTCGATCGCGCGCCGACCGATCTGGTCTTGCGCCAACGCGATGCGGGAAAACTGCGTGAACTGTACACGCGCTACGAATTCAACGCCGCACTGAAGGAACTCGATGGGGGTGCGGCATCCATTGCGCCGAACCGGGCTGCGGAATCGGCGGCTCCGATCCCTTCGTCCTCGACGGAATCGGACGCACGCGGCAACTACGAGCTGGTGACCAGCGCTGCGCAGTTCGACGGCTGGATCGAACGCCTGCGCACGGCGCCGCTGATCGCCTTCGACACCGAGACCACCTCGCTTGATCCGATGCGCGCCGAAATCGTCGGCATCTCGCTCGCGATCGAGCCGGAGCGCGCGGCCTACATTCCGCTCGCGCACGATTACCCCGGCGTGCCCGAACAACTCGATCGCGACTGGGTGCTGGCTGCGCTCAAGTCGCTGCTCGAAGATGCTGCGCGTCCCAAACTCGGCCAGCACGCCAAGTACGATATCAATGTGCTGGCCAACCACGGTATCGAAGTGCGCGGCGTTGCGCACGACAGCATGCTCGAATCCTATGTGCTGAACGCGACCGCGACGCGTCACGACATGGATTCGCTGGCGCGGCGTTATCTTGGCTACGAGACCATCCGTTACAGCGATGTCGCCGGCAAGGGCGCGAAACAGATCGGCTTTGCCGAGGTCGAACTGCAACGCGCCTGTGATTATGCCGCCGAAGATGCCGACATCACCTTGCGCCTGCACCGCACGCTGTGGCCGAAACTCGAGGCGTTGCCGCGCCTCGCGGCGGTCTACACCGACATCGAAATGCCGCTGGTGCCGGTGCTTGCGCGCATGGAACAACGTGGCGTATTGATCGATGTCGACGCCTTGCGCCGGCAAAGTCGCGAACTGGCCGAACGCATGCACCAACTTACCGAGGATGCGCACCGGATCGCCGGGCGGCCCTTCGGTCTCGATTCGCCCAAACAGTTGCAGGCGCTTCTGTTCGACGAATTGCAATTGCCGATGCGGAGCAAGACGCCGACCGGCCAGCCGTCGACCAACGAGGAAGCGCTCGCCGCCATTGCCAATCAGCATCCGTTGCCGCGCGTGATTCTCGACTACCGCGTACTCGCGAAACTGCGCTCCACGTACACGGTGAAACTGGCCGAAACGGTCAACCCGCGCAGCGGACGCGTGCACACGAGCTACGGACAGGCCATCGCCGCCACCGGGCGCTTGTCCTCGTCCGATCCCAACCTGCAGAACATCCCGATCCGTACCGAGGAAGGCCGTCGCATCCGCCAGGCTTTCGTGGCGCCGCCCGGATGGTCGATCGTGGCGGCGGATTATTCGCAGATCGAACTTCGCATCATGGCGCATCTGTCCGGTGATGCCGGGCTGCTGGCCGCGTTCGTGGGCGGCCAGGATGTGCATCGGGCGACCGCCGCCGAAGTGTTCGATGTGCCGCCCGAGCGCGTTGACGCCGGCCAGCGCCGCGCCGCCAAGGCGATCAATTTCGGTCTGATGTACGG
>JBAVZT010000391.1:0-2420 GCA_049588955.1 Rhodanobacteraceae bacterium
GTGCCGAGACGCTCGAAGCCGCAATCCGCCATCCGCCCGCGGTCGGCACCGGTCCGGCCATTGACGATGCGGCGCTGCAAAGGGCTCTCGCGCAACTGCGCGAACGTCAGCCGCTCAATGTCGCAACCGGCGCCACGCATGCCGCCGCGTGGGCCGATCGCGATGGTCGCATCCGCCTGCTGCGCGAGGATGTGGGCCGCCACAACGCGCTCGACAAGCTGATCGGCGCGATGACGAAGTCAGGTCTGGACGCGCAAGGTGGATTTCTGGTCATCACCAGCCGCGCGAGTTACGAGATGGTGCAGAAAACCGCGACGCTCGGCATCGGCGTGCTGGCCGCGATCTCGGCACCGACCGCACTCGCGATTTCGCTGGCCGAGGAGACCGGCATGACCCTGATCGGTTTCGCGCGCGCCGACGGCTACGTCGCCTACGCCAACGCATGGCGCCTGGATTGCCCTCGACAGGCCGCACCGTCATGAACATCGAGCGACTGGTGCAGATGGCGAACGATATCGCGAGCTACTTCGAATCCGAACCGGATCGCGATGCCGCCGTCAACGGCGTCGCCACGCACCTCGTGCGCTTCTGGACGCCGCGCATGCGCGATGAGATCTGCGCGTATCTGGACTCGGGCGGCAGCGGACTGGGCGAACTCGCGCAAGCCGGCGTAAGGCGGATCACCGCGCCACGCGAGGTCGATTCCTCCGCCGGTCCGGCCGAACGACATCCATGACGCAGATCTGCGGCGGCGCCCGAAGCGCCGGTCCACCGCCAAAAAAGGCGATTGCCCGGCACCGTGCACGCATGCCGACGAAGCAGCCAGTGACGCGCCCTCTGGCGCCGCCGCAACGTTTCTGGCTCAATGGTCGTGTGTGTACCCCTTGGTGGCGCTCGGCTGGGCGCCTGGCGAACCGGCCCGGAACCCTGGAGACATCGCAATGACGCATCGCAACCGTGGTTTGCAAAACGTCCCGATCCTCGCGACCCTGCCGCTTGCCGTGCTGATGGCACTGGCCAGTTCCAGCGCTTTCGCGAGCGCGTTCCAGCTCAAGGAGAACAATGCCAAGGGCCTCGGCCGCGCGTTCGCCGGTTCGGCCGCCGCACCGGACGATGCCTCGGTCATCGTCAACAATCCGGCGGCCATGAGCGAGATGAAGACCTCGGTGTTCCAGGCCGACGTGACCGCCATCAATTTCAGCACGCATTTCCACGGCGGCGGCACCGATGCGCTCGGGCGGCCTCTGTCCGGCGGCCTCGGCGGCAACGGCGGCACGACCAAGCCGGTCCCGGCGATCTATGCCGCCACGCCGATCAACGATCGCTGGCACGTCGGCGCCGCCATCACCGTGCCGTTCGGATTCCAGACCGACTACAACGACAACTGGGTCGGGCGCTACAACGCCTATCAATCCAAACTGCAATCGCTCGCACTGACGCTGTCGACGTCGTATGCGCTGAGCGACACGTTTTCCCTCGGCGCCAGCGTCATTGCCCAGCGCACCAGCGCGACCCTGAGCGAGGCGATCGATCTCGGCGCGGTACTCGCGGCCAATCCGTTGCTGCCGCCGGGATATTTCCTGCCGCAGGGCGCCGACGGCTTCGGCCGACTGGATGGCAACGACTGGGGCTACGGCTGGCAGGCCGGCCTGTTGTGGAAACCGACGCCGAACGACAATATCGGCTTCAACTATCACTCGCAGATCGATCACACGATCTCCGGCGACGCCAGCTTCGTGGTGCCGGATACCGTCGCGCAGGTCCTGCAGTCGAGCGGCAGCGGGGCATTCCAGAATTCCGCGGTGCTCGCCGATTTCAACACGCCGTGGTTTGCGACCCTGAGCTGGTGGCACACCCTCGACGAGCGCATCAGCTTCGGCGCGGACCTCAGCTACACGCACTGGTCGAACCTGCAGGAGCTGCGCGTGCGCTTCGCCAATCCCGAGCAACCCGATTCGGTCGAGTCCTTCAACTACGAGAACACGCTGTTCGGCTCGATCGGCATGGACTACCACCTCGACAACGCCTGGACCGTGCGTGGCGGACTCGCGGTCGACGGCACGCCGACCCACGAAAGCACACGCGATCCGCGCGTACCGGACGGCACACGCCGCTGGATCACTTTCGGCATCGGCTACAAACCGAGCGATCGCACCGAATTCAATCTCGGCTACGCCCACCTGTTCGTCAACGACGGCCACGTTGCCGCCACGACGACTACCGGCGATACCCTGATCGCCCGTTTCGAAAGCGACGGCAATCTGCTGTCGGTCTCGGGGAAGTACAGCTTCTGACGCGACGTGGCAGCGCCCACCTGTTCGTCAACGACGGCCGCCCCGCCGCCACGACAGACACCGGCTTCGGCCGTTTCGAAAGCGACGGCAATCTGCTGTCGGTGTCGGGGCGTACAGCTTCTGGCG
>JBAVZT010000392.1:0-1973 GCA_049588955.1 Rhodanobacteraceae bacterium
TCAACTTCCAGGTCTTGCCGCCGTCGCCGGTCTTGTACAGGCCGCGATCGGGCGAATCACTCCACAACTTGCCCAGCGCGCACGCATATACCGTGTTTCCATCCCGCGGATCGACCAGGATCTTCGCGATACGCTCGGAGTTCTTCAAACCCACATTGGTCCAGCTGTCGCCTCCATTGGTCGACTTGTAGACGCCGTCGCCGATCGAAACGGTGTTGCGCGTCCACGGCTCGCCGGTACCGACCCACACGTTGTCGTGATTGGAGGGATCAATCTCGACGGCGCCGATCGATTGCACCGGCTGTTTGTCGAATACGGGCTTGTAGGTCGTCCCGCCGTCTGGGGATTTCCATAACCCACCGCTCGCAGAACCGATGTAAATCGTCAGCTTTCCGTTCTTTTCCGGCACCGCGGCGATGGAGTCGATGCGCCCGCTCATGGCCGCAGACCCGATGTTGCGCGCGCCCAGGCCGGATATCGTGCCAGCGTCGAATGCAGCCGGACCCGCTGGCGCAAGAGCGGGAGCCGCCTGCGCGCTTGCAAGCGTCAGAACCCATGTGACAGCGAACACCGGCATCATGCAATGCTTGTGGTTGAGGTGGTTCATGGTGTCGATCCTCACGCTCAGTGGCCGGCGCCGGCTGTTGCCGGGAAGGCGAAAATCGCATCGTCCATCGGGACATTGGCTGTGGCCTTCTCGACCGTGATCTGTTGCTTGCCGAATGGGCCGCCTCCCTTGGTCTCGGTCGCGATCGAGAATGGAAAATACACGCCATTGACCTGCTCGTAATCACCGTAGTCGCTCACCGACTCGACCTGCGTTCCACGCACGGTCTGCGTCGAAACCGTACGAATCTCGAGGAAATAGTCCGGATCGAGATAAACGGTTTCGATATCACCGTTCTTCAGCGTGACCTTTACCTTGTGGGCATTGGTGCCATCGATGTCCTCGCTGCCGAGATACTCGAGCTTGTTGCCCTGAGCCTGCCAGTCAACCAGCGGACCTGCGATCGCCGCATCGTCCGCCAGCGCCTTGGCATCATCGGCGGACATGCGTTCGGGGTCCTTGCGACCCTGGAACGGTGAAATCTGCCAGGCCTCCTTGCCGTTCCACGCCTGCACCTGGGTCAGGCCCTGGAGCGTTGCCTCATCGCGCACCCGGTCCGGCGCTTTCTTGAATTGCGCGAAACCCAACTCGAACTGACCGCCAATGAGCAGCTTGCCCTCGAATTTGAGGCTCCTGATCGCATGAATCTGGTCGAGTCCTCCGCGCGCGGCGACGTTTTTTGCAACCAGTTCGTCCACTGTCAGCGCCTCGGCGCTGGAGACGACAAACCACAACAAGCCGAGACAGAGTATCGGATGGATGCGCATGGGTTCCTCCCTCAACATGGCGACCCTCGCGGGCCGTGCCCGGGCAGATACGCCCGGGCGCAACCACACGGCCATCGAATCGACGGCGAGGACTAGACTATCGCGTTAATACGGACGACGACATGGGGCGGAAGTCATGCGCTGGACCGAGGTCGATCCGTCCCCGGGGCGCAGTCGGGAAACCACAGCAGGTAACGCACCCTCGCCGGCGCAAAGGGGCTGTCAGCGCCGACCCCGATGGGGCCGATCGCTGGCCAATCCGACGCGCAGCGACGCGCCGTCCTGAGTCGATCCATCAAGACCGGCAATAGCGGCGCGTGCCTCGTGGCCTTCCATCGCCAGCTCGGCAAATCCGCGGCATTCGTCCTTGAACGGATCCATCGCAAGCTTGAGCTTGTGGACGCGTCCATATTTTGAAAACAACTCCGCGAGGGTGTGCTCGGTCATGCTGCGCGGAAGACCGCGCACGTTAAGCAGCAGCATACTCGTTACCTCCTGTAGAACGTTGTCGCCCCTGGGAGCCGGCCCGGCTGTCGCGCGGAACCCGCGTATCGGACAACGTGAATCGCTAAAACAAAGAGGGCCGCGGCGCACGCGCC
>JBAVZT010000393.1:0-9840 GCA_049588955.1 Rhodanobacteraceae bacterium
GGGTGTGGGCGGTGCCGAGCGGCGTGGAGAAATCCGCCTGCAACGTATCCGCCCGGTTGCTGCGGTCGATGGTTCCGGCGATGCCGTTGAAGACGAGATCGCCGATCGGGTCGGGCTGGAAGTTGACGCTGGTATAGCGCTGGCCGAACGACAGCTGATAGGTCGTACTGCCGAATCCTCCTTGCAGCGAAAGTACGCCAAAACGCGTGCCCTCGCGCTGTCGCTCATCGAGGTTGGCAGAGTCGAAGCCGTCAACGCCGTTCAGTTGGTACGAGGGCTCCTGACCGGGATTGTCCGGAATCTGGAAGCGGTTGTCGGTGACGCCGAACATGAAGCTCAAGCGCGCCTCGTTGTCGAACAAGTACGACAGATAGCCGAATCCCTTGGACTGATCGGTGTGATCGTGGATCGCATTGCGTTGTGCCGTCGGATTTTCAATGCCGACGTCGTTTTCGAGGAAATTCCCGCTGAGGAAGTAGCTCCAGCGGTCCTGATTGCCGTAGAGGCTGAACTGCGGGTTCAACGTGCCGAACGAGCCTGCGGTAACTCCTGCCTCGCCGCCGCTGCCGCGTTCGGGGGTCCTGGTCGTGATATCGACGACGCCGGCCGTGCGGTATCCGTATTGCGCAGGCAGCGCGCCCGTCAGGAAATTCAGACTGTCGATCAGGCGTGTATCCAGCGTCTGGCCGAAGCCGCTGATACTCTCGGGGATGATCACGCCATTGATGCGGTATTGCAGGTCCGCATGGTCGCCACGCACGTGCAATTGCCCGAAGGAGTCCTGCACGACGCCGGGCACCTGAAGCAATACCTGGTTGAGCGGCGTGGCATCGCCCAGCGGCAACTGCTCGATGGCCTTTCGGTCGATGACGTATTGGCTGGCGCCGATTCCGGGCGACAGTTGATTGCGCGCCTGGTCCAGCCAGGCATTGACTTCGACGGTGCTGAGCGTTGCCGCGTCCGTCTCTGATGCCGAGGCGCCGGCAGCGCCTGATGTCGCCGGTACCGCTGACGGCGTACTCGCGGCGTCGGTTCCGGCGACCGCAAACGTGTTGCCGCACAATGCGGTAGCGACAGCAAGAAACAGCAGTGTCCTGTTCATGGGGGCCCCTGGGGGCGTGAGATTGTATGATATAATATATCACTTCCAAACTCACACCTGCCGAAAGTCATCCACGACCGACGCAGGGAAACGCGAATCTGCTATGTTATATCCCGACCGGAAAACAGCCCCGTCATGCAGGACTCATATCCACCAGTGCGAGAGGGTCTCGCGCATTTTGCGGACCGGCTCGGCGCCAGCGCATCGTTCCTGTGCGCCGTGCATTGCGCCGCGTTGCCGTTCGTGCTCGCGTTGCTGCCGGCATTGGGCCTGGGCTTTCTCGCCGATCACGCTTTCGAGCGCGGATTCATTGTTTGTGCGAGCGTGTTCGCGTCTGTGACGCTGATTCACGGCTATCAACGTCATCGCGTCCCTCGCGCCTTGCTGTTTCTGGTTCCGGGTCTGACTTTGCTGTGGGCGGGGGGATTCCTCTTCGACCTGAACGCACACCTGGGCTGGCATTCCGCTCTGGTCGCGCTTGGCGGAAGTTGCGTGGCATTGGGGCATCTGACCAATCTGCGTCTCTTGCATGACGGCGAGCATGGAGCATGTTGCGAACGCCAGGCTGACCCCAGTGTGGTGTGAAGCCACAATGGAGGGTACCGGAAACGACCTGTCTTCCCTCCAAGGCGCCGGCATCGCACCGCGGTACGGAACAGCGAATGGTGATCAGGATCGGCGCTGCTTGCGCGTGGACGCGCGCCTGCTATCCTGCGTGCCCGTTACCGATCGTTAGAGGAATCCGCATGGGCAGAGGCGACCGCAAGACCGCCAAGGGCAAGATCGCCATTCGCAGTTACGGCAATGTGCGTCCACACAAGAAGGCCCTCACCGCAGACGGCGCCGCCAGGCCGATCAGGACGTCCGCCAGGCCCCACAAGACTTCCGCCGCGCCGGCCAAGCCCGCGGCTGTGCGCAAGACAGCCACGCGCGCACCGGCGAAGAAGACTGCGACAAGAAAAGCCGCATCAAAAAAGACCGCGTCGAAGCGGGCCGCACCAAAAAAAACGACGTGAGCCGGCTGCTGCGTCGCAGGGCGCACAGTGCGCACGAATACCTGGCGCCGTATTCGCAACCCATCGAGCCTGGACAAAGTCCACACGGCAGCGGGTGCTTCGCATGGCGGCACGTGCAAGTTCGCGCCTGAGGTCACGTCGATCGCGGCGATATATGCCCGGACAATGTGGGTGCGTCGCGATGCCGATCGCGTTGCAGATCAATTCGCCGGATCGAAGCCGTCGACGAAGATGCGATCAAGTACCTGGATCGACCCGCGCATACCGCCGTTCAGAGCACCGTGCGTTTCGCAGTAGTACCCGAACGTGCCGGCCTGATTGAAACGCACGGTCGAGCTCCACAACTCGCCGCTCGGTGCATTGTTGGTCGTGCAGTTGATCGAGCAGATGAAGCGGTCGTTGTCGGCGTGCACATTGTGCACGCCACCCGCATTCCGGAACGTGATCGTGTCGCCTTGATGAATCGTGATCTCGGTCGGCGTGAAAGTCAGGTCCGGATTGGCGGTGACAACATAGTTGGCCGCGAGTGCGTGATTGCTGGATGCCAACGTGAAGACCAGACACGCCAGGGGCCCACACGCCCGAGACCCGAACGCGCGGCGGAATTTCCCGGCGATTGCTGCCGACGCCGCAATCACCCCATGAAGCCCAGGTCGGGCGTGCTGAATCGGCCAAGGTTCGGAAAGATGTCATTGATGCCGCCCGCATCGACACCGAACCAGCGTGCCAGCGTCGCTGCATACTGGTCGACCGCCAGGGTCGGGATGATCTGGCCGTATCCGGTATCGTCCGGATTGCCGTCGGGCGCCAGCGACGGCATCGTGCCGTAGTAGCGCCGCCCGTTCACGGCGCCGCCGACGACGAAGTGATGACCGCCCCAGCCGTGGTCGGTGCCATCGCTGTTTACGGCGAGTGAGCGTCCAAAATCCGATGCGGTGAACGCCGTCACGCCGTCGGAAACCCCAAGCTGCACGCTGGCATCGTAGAACGCGTTCAACGCCTGCGACAGTTCGCCGAGGTTGCCATTCTGGTCGGCCAGCTGCTCGGTATGCGTATCGTAGTTGCCGGTCGACACGAAAAATGCCTGGCGGCTCATACCGAGCGCCGCGCGCACGCCGATCAGTCGCGCCACCATCTGCAGCTGGTTGCCGAGGTCGGTATCCGGAAACGGCGTCGTCCACACCGGCGGATCGCCCAGCGCGTCGTCGATGATGCGGTAGTTGGTGATCGAGCGGGTCGCAGCATCGGCGTAGGCGCGTTCGAGCACGTGCGTTTGCGTGCCCGGTGCAATAAGCGCGTTGTAGGCTGCCGCACCGGCGCTGTTGTCGCCCTGGAGGATCCACGATTGGGGACCATCGTCGGAGTAGTCCAGACGAGTCACGCCGTCGGGATCCATCGCGTAAGGATTGATGATCGCACCGCGCTGAAAACGGTTGTTGCCGCTGAGCGTGATGCTCATCGGAATCTGGCCCTGGTTCGATGCGTACAGCAGGTCCGCGATGCGTCCGCCCCAACCGTTGGCATTGGCATCGTCCGGCCGCGAAGTCTGCCATTGGGTGGTCTGGTCGTCGTGCGAATACAGTTGCGGCGGTGTCGGTACCGTGCCGTCCTGGTACTCGGCCTGGGTGATCGGATAGAGCAGGCTGCCGACGTTCGCGACTATCGCCGCGCTGCCGGTGTTGAACAAGCCGGCCATTTCCGGCATCGCCGGATGCAGGCCGTAGTTGGACGGTCCGCCACCGGACACCGGATCGAGCGGTTGCAATCCGCCGGTCAGCGCCAGCGCGCCGCGTGCGGCAAGGTAGTCCGTTTGCGCCTGACCGCTGGTCGGAACAATCGTGTTGAAACTGTCGTTGCCGCCGTAGAGAAACACGCACACCAGCGCACGGTAATCGGTGAAGGTGTACGGCCTCGCAGCCGTCGCGGCGGCGATCAGGCGCAGGTTGCCGAGCGCGGAATGGAGAGCGGCGCCACCGAGAGCGGCACAGATGCTGTGGTGGAGGAACTGGCGACGATTCACAGGCATGGCCCGGGCCTCATTTCTGGATCGAGTATTCGGGGGAGTTCATGATCAGATACAGCGCGTGCTGGACGCGCACGCGACCGACCTCGGCGCCATAGTCATCGGTGCTGAGGGCGTTCAGCCGCGTGATCAGTACGTCGCGCATGAACGGCGACATCTGGCCGGCCATCAGCAAGGTGCTGTATTCATCGACCAGCGCCGCCGGATCGTCCGCCGCCAGCGCGGCGTCGGCGCCGTAATCCATCTGCAGCGTGTCATCGTCGTCGCTGTCATAGCAGCGATCGCTGCCGACGTAATAGCAGAAAATCTGGTAGAAAAGATTGTTGGGTGTCGCTACCACGATCGTGTCGCTGAGTATCTGGAATTCCGGGCTCAACAATCCGCTGTCCATGACTTCGCCCGGTTGCGCGTAGTCGGGCTTGAAGAAATTGAACACGGTCGGCGAACGCAGCGGCGCTTCGCCGTACAGATTCTCGATCGACGGATAGGTCGAAAGATTGCCGATACGTCCATTGGCCGATCGCCCGGCCAGCGCGCGCCACATCTGCACGGTTTTCAGCATCGGTTCGCGCAGCTTCCCGAACGTGTCGGGGTGCTGCCATTGCCCGTAGCGCGCCTCCGGGTCGAGCAGGATCGCGCGCACGACCGCTCGCAGATTCCCGCGCACATGCTGCGCGCTGCCATCGTCATTGAATGTCTGGGCCACGCGCTGCACATAGGCCGGTGTCGGATTGCTGGTGACCAGGCGCTGGATCAGCCGCGTCGCGATGAACGGGCCGACGTTCGGATGGTTGAAGATGTTGTCGAGTGCTGCGCTCAGCTCGTCCTGGGCATCGCCGCCATGACCCAGCAAGCCGTCCGGCAGCGCGACACCTGGGTAATCGAGCAACTGCTTGTCGGACGTATTGTCGTGATATTCCTCGATTGGCTGCATCGGATAGCGCCAGGCCAGATCGTCGCTGCTGCCCGGACCGCAATAGAAATACGTGTCGGCGTTGCAGCAACTGCCGGTCTCCTCGCAATCGACGTTGTTCCAGTCCCATCCGGTGAACACGGCCGCAAATCCGCGCACCGTGGCCTGATCGTAGGTCGGGATCGGCTGCCCGCCGGCGAGTTGCGGGGTGCCGTCGGGATTGAGCTGGACCAGACCGATCGAGAACAGCTGATTGACTTCTCGTGCGTAGTTTTCATCCGGATGGATGTTGTGTTCGGGATCGGCCTTCCGGTTCTGGATCATGCTCAGATAAATGCCCATGGCCGGATGCTTGGTTACATCCTCGAGCAAGCTGCGGTAGTTCGCGAACGCATCGGTCACGAGCAGATCGTAGAAGCTCGCGAGCGCCCATGGCTGGTAGGCGAGGGTGCCGTTGCTGTTGGATACGACGAAGATTTCGCTCAGCGCGAAAGCGACGCGCTGACGCAGCTGATCGACGGGCAGCGCGCCGCCACGGCTCGGATCCGGCGTGCCGGCCGAATTGATATTACAGATTTCCAGGCGCGCGTCGTCGCTGATGTAATCCTGGCCGCCGGCCTCGACCCAGTCGATATACGATGCTTCGGTGGACACCGGTGCCGCGAACTGCTCATTGAGCCAGCCGTCGTAGCCGACCAGGCGCAGATGCGCGATGTCCTCGCCGGTAGGTCCGAAGGTCGCCTGCGCCAGGAAGCGCGAGGCATCCGCGTCGTTCATCGGGCCCGCGGTGGCGCCCTCGAAACTGTCGTGAAAACCTGCATCGGGCCGATGACTCAGCGCCTGCACAGGCTCCGGGTACAGCGTCAGCGACACACCCAGCGTCGCGCTGACAAGAAATGCGACCGCACGCCAAGCTCCCCGGATATTCATGGCCAGCCCTCGTCAAACCAGGGCCGGACCGCGCAACCCTGCGTCGTCGGTCCGCCCGGATAAGACAGACTCTAGCGCGAACGCATCGCACCGACGTATGACGCAGACCACAGTTTCGGTGCCGAAAACGCTCAGGTACGGGTGTGCCATTGCGTGCGGTACAGATCGTGGCGGCGGTCCTTGAGATTCTGCACCGTGCCGGCGTGGCGCGCGCGCGCGAGGTCCTCCAGACGCAGGTCGGTGAACAGCACCATTTCCGTATTGGGCGTCGAATCGGCCGCGACACCATCGCGCGCGAACGGAAAATCGCACGGTGTCAAAATGCAGCTCTGTGCATACTGGATATCGAAGTTGTTGACGCCTGGCAGATTGCCGACATTGCCGGACAGGACCACATAGCACTGATTCTCGACCGCCCGGGCCTGACAGCAGTAGCGCACACGCAGGTAGCTCTGGCGCTCATCCGTGCAGAACGGAACAAACAACAGCAGGGCGCCCTGATCGACCAGATGCCGCGCCATTTCGGGAAACTCGGCGTCGTAGCAGATCATCACGCCGATCGGTCCGCAATCCGTGTCGATCGTGCGTGCACTGGTTCCACCCTTGATTCCCCACCAGGCGCGTTCGTTGGGGGTCGGATGGATTTTTTCGCGCTCGTGCAGCGAGCCGTCACGCAGGCATACATAGCAGATGTTGTAGACATCGCCTTCATCGTGCCGCGTCGGGTGCGAGCCGCCGATGATGTTGATGTTGTACGCGACGGCGAGCCGGCTGAACAGCTCCTTCACCTGGTCGGTGTATTCGCTCAGGCGCAGAATCGACTCGGCCGGCGACAACGGGGCATTTTCGATCGACAGCAGCTGCAGCGTCAGCAGTTCCGGAAACACGACGAAATCGGCTGCATAGCCGGCAGCAACGTCGACGAAATACTCGACCTGCGTCGCGAACTGGGAAAAGTCCGAGATCCGTCGTTGCTGGTACTGGACGGTAACGACTCGTATGGTCGATGGAAGGCGCCGACCGCCACCCGGCGCGACCAGCGTCTTGGGTTGTTCAAGTCGATTCGGATTGCGCCAGACCAGATGCGCCGCGTAACCGAGCGAGGCGCGATCGCCGGGGAAATATCGCGGCAGCAGTCCGATCGGTTCGAAGCCGTTGCGCAACTGGAAGCTCAGTGTCGGGTCGCGCTGCCGACCGCTCGCGACTGCCTCCAGGTACGCCTCGGCGGAACCGTAGCGGTCGACGCGTTTTTCGAGCCCCGGCATGCGTCCGCCGAATGCAATGCCGCGCAGGCCAAGACGCTGGCACAGGCGTCTGCGTGCGTCATAAAGACGCCGGCCCAGCCGCATGCCGCGAAAGTCCGGGTCCACGCCAATGTCCATTCCGTACAGCCAGTCGCCGTCGGGATCGTGGCGGGCTGCGAAGCCGCCACCGGTTATTTCGCTCCAGGTGTGCGGCGCGAGCGCGGCCGCTTCGTCGATGCGAAACGTGGCGCAATAGCCGACGATGCGACCATCGTACTCGGCAACAAACTGTCCCTCCGGAAACTTGGCGAGCTGACCGCGCAGCATCTCCTCGGAATGGCCCCACTCGGGCGTATAGATGTGCGCAGTCAAAGCCACCAGGGCGGGAATGTCGTCGCTGCGCGTTTGACGGACGAGCAGGCGCGGGCGGTTGTCGGTTTTGCTCACGCTGCCATAATGCCCGAATCGCCACGATTGTGGCGACCGCGAAGCGAGGAAGATCGTTTGCGCATTCCGGATCAGCGCTCGTTGCAATCGCTGCAGCAAGCTTCCGCATTGTTGCGAGCGGGCGAAATAGCGCGCGCACGAGAGATCCTTCAAACGCTGGTGAACGCCGAGCCGGGTCTGACGGAGGCGCATCGCCTGCTTGCCGGTTCGCTGCATGCGTCGGGCGATCTCGCCGGTGCGGAGCGCGCACTGCGACACGCACTTGGCGTGGATCCGAACTGGGCGCCGACACAAGTTGCACTCGGCGAGATTCTCGTGGAAACCGGTCGCCTCGACGAGGGCGAGCGCCACCTGCGCGCGGGCTTTGCGGCGAGCCGGAACTATCCGCGCGCGGCAATCAGTCTCGCCGGGTTGCTGAACGACACCGATCGCGCCGTCGCGGCACTTGAAGTAACCACGCCATTGGCGGCTACGGCGTCGGTACCAGTGGAGTTGTTGTCCGAGCACGCCCGCGCATTGATGGCGCTTGGGCGCCGCGACGAGGCAGTTGCGACCTATCGGCATGTGCTGGAGCGCGCGCCAACCAGCGGTCGCGCCGAACTCGACCTTGCGGCCGCGCTCTCCGACAGCGGCGACGTCGTGCACGCCGAGTCCGCCGTTCGACGCGCGCTCGCGAAGGGATTCGATACGTCCAAGACCTGGCTGGTGCTGGCGCTCGCCCTGGTCGGTCAGGATCGATTTGACGATGCCGAGGCGGCATTGCGTCACGCGGTGGATCGCTGGCCGACCTACGTGGAAGCGCATCGCGAATTGGCCAATCTGTTGTGGATGCGCAGCGAGAACCTCGCGGCGGCCACCGCGCCGATCGATACCGTTCTGCGCGGGCACCCGGATCTGCATGCGTTGCGGATTGTCAAGGCCAGGCTCCACGAATATGCTGACGATGCCGAAGGCGCCTACGCGATCGTTTCCGAAGCGCTTGCGTCCGGCGCCGACACTGCCCCTCTGCACCGCAGCGCCAGCGAGTCGGCAATGCAGTTCGATCCGCCACGAGCGCTCGAGCATGCCCGCCGCGCCGCCGCGTTGATGCCAAATGATCGCGCTGCGACCGGAACGTTGGCCGACGTACTCATCAGCGCCGGGCAAGCCGATGAGGCCGCCCGGCTTGCCGGCGAATTCCTGGCGCGCTATCCGGACGATCAGCACATGCTTGCTGTCCAGGCCACCGCATGGCGCCTGCTCGACGACCCGCGCTACCACGATCTTTACGACTACGAGCGTCTGGTCCACGGCTGGACCATCGACACACCGGAGGGTTGGGCCGACCTGCCAGCATATCTTGCGGACCTGGCCTCAGGCCTGCGACGCCTGCACACCCTGAAGACGCATCCGATCGGCCAGTCGCTGCGGCACGGTACCCAGACCGCGCGCGATCTGATGCTGTCGGACGATCCGGCGATTCGTGCGTTTCGCGCGGCTATCGATGGCCCGATTCGCCGTCATGTCGAGGCGATCGGCAAGCCCGGCGACACCGCCTGGCACATTGCAGGCATGTGGTCGGTGCAGCTCAACCCGAACGGCTACCACGCCAACCACGTGCATCCGGAGGGATGGCTTTCCTCGGCCTGCTATATCGACCTGCCGGATGCGGTACAAGGGGATGATCGGCAAGGCTGGATCAAGTTCGGCGAGCCGGCACTGCGCACCGATCCACCGTTGCCGCCCGAACATTTCGTCAAACCCGAACCGGGCCTGCTGGTGCTCTTCCCTTCCTGCATGTGGCACGGCACCGTGCCATTTTCGGGCGATCAGCGCCGCCTGACCATTGCGTTCGACGTGGTTCGCGACGGCTAGTCTAGAGGACGGGGTCAAAGCGTGTTCGGGCGTACCGCTCGCCATGAGGTGCGCGGGCGTTGGCGCGGATTCGAAAATCGTTACCCTGCGTGTGGTCGTCGCGCGATCGCGATCAGCCCTTCCGCACGATGCCACCCGAGACAACGCGCTGTGCCAGGCAGCCTCCGATCCAGTAGCACAATTCGGCAGGGTGTTTGATGTTCCAGACGACGAAATCGGCGCGTTGGCCGGCCGCGAGCGTTCCGCGATCGTGGAGGCCGAGCGCGCGCGCCGCATTGACGGTCGCACCGCGCAGCGCTTCCTCGGGCGTC
>JBAVZT010000394.1:0-2572 GCA_049588955.1 Rhodanobacteraceae bacterium
GTATCGCTGCGCTCAACCCATCCTACCTGGCTACCGGCCACCCGGCTTCGCGAGGCAAGCGGTTGATCCTTTGCTTGCGCGGAGGAAGGTCCCGAAAGGCCAACGAGGGGTAACGCGGAACCGCGTAGGGTGGGTTGGCCGCGCAGCGGCGTAGCCCACCACAGTCCCGGCGGGAACAGCCATTCTGTTTGCTGGCCAAGGCCTCTCGGTTGGAAAGGACCTGATGGGTATCGCTGCGCTCAACCCATCTTACGCGGCTACGTGGGCGTCTCGGCGAGAACCGCGTCGGCCGGAAGGCAAAAAAAAGCGCCGCCCCGAAGGGCGGCGCAGTTTGCTTGCGGATCAAGCCGAAGCCTACGGCAATTCGAAACCATTCTGGAAGATGATGTCGTTGCCGCCTACGGTGAACTCCACCGGCACAGTGACGGTCGCGTTGTTCGGATCGTCGCTGTGCACGCAGAGGTTCGCATCGTAGACACCCGCGGTCAGCCCGGTCGCATCGAAGGTGACCGTCACGTCGTCGGAGCTGCCCGGCGCGGTGGTTCCGCTGGTGGGACTTTCCGACAACCACGGCACATCCGCGGGCGTTCCGCACGGCCCGCTGGGGACCGCAACCGCGAACGCATCCATTTCGTCGCCGCTGCCGATCGGACCGACCAGATTGGCAGCACCGGTTGAGAGATCGATGGTGTACAGATTTCCTGTACCGCTACTCGCGTTGTAACCGGCGAAGTACAGCGTGTCGGTCGCCTCGTTGAAGTCCAGACCCTCGGCGTAGTTCGCATTGAAGCCGATCGAGCCGATTATCTGCGAGGCGCCGCTGGTCTTGTCGATCGCGACCGTCGTGTCGCCGATGATGTCGACGCCGTACATGTTGCCGGACGGATCGATCGCGATGTCGATCACCAGACCGTCGACCGTGCCGATTTCGGTCACAGCGCCGGTGGTCAGATCGATCGTTCCCAGGTGCGCGATACCGCCGGTGTCGTAGCCGATCACGTACGTCGTGCCGCTGGTCGGATCCCAGGCCATGCCGCCCCAGTTGGAGATGTTCGCGACACCGCTGACCGGCGCGATGGTCTGCGAGGCGCCGGTGGCCGTGCTCACCGCCAGCAACTGGTTGCCCGGGAAGCTGATCACGTATTCCTGATCGAAGTTGTTGTCGACGAATGCGCCGGCAAACCACAGGTCACCCGGGCTGATCTGGTTCAACGTGCCGGGAGCGTCGAGATCCGGCATCTGGTTGTAGAAGTAGCCGCTGAACGTGAACGTCGCGCCATACGCCGGACCATTGGCACCGCCGAGCGGCGAGTGGTGCGAGGCGTCACGGGCGGCTGCCACCTTGCTGCGTGGTGCCGGCCCGGGGCTGCTCAGGCTCGGATCGCCGTACGGGAACGTGATCGGCGAGACCACCGGGAAGTGTGCCTGCGATCCGCCCGGTGCCTCGTTGAGGTTCCAGTTGAGATCGCGATCGCCGCTGTTGCCGATGGTCAGCGTGTCGGTGGTGGTGCCGCCCACGTCGGCGGTCGCGGACAGCATGGCCGGATCGACCGTGATCGTCGGCGCGCCCACGTTCAGGGTCACCTGCGCCGAATCGGAGAACGTGGTCGGCATCGTCGCGGTCCAGTCGATCGAGAAGTCGTCCGGGATATCGGCCGTGCTGACCGAGAACTCGTTGAACAGCGACGAATCGTACTGCAGGCCGACGGTCGCACTGGCACCATGGTCAGCCGAGGCATTGACGCCGCCGAAAGTCGTATCCGGATAGATGAACTGGATGTCGCCGGTGGTCGAATCGAGCACCAACTCGAAGTTGATTTCGTTGGCTGGCGAGGTGTCCGAGAAGTGCGAGCGCGTCCACTGCACGATATACCGGTTGGCATCGCCCGGATCCGTGCCCACCCAAACGTTGCCGGCGATGTACAGATCGTCCCAGAACGGGAAGAACGCTGGAGACGTGAATGAGGCCGGGAACGACGTATTGGTGAAGAAACCCGTGCACGCCGCGGTCGTATCGAACAGCACGAAGCCGTTGTTGTTGACGCACAGCGCATTCGACGTGATGCCGTAGTAGTTGAACGAGAACGGCATCGTCACATTCGCCGACGAGTCGTCGCCGAGATTGAGCGCGGTGCCGGTGCCCGAAATGTCGACGAATCCGGACGAATCGCCGGGCGTCGGCGAATAACCCGGCAGCTCATCGGCGCCGGTCCACGTGGAGTTGGGCGACTCGGTCGCGGTCGCCGTCACGATACGGTTGTACTGATAGCTGTCGCCCGGCGCGATCACGATGTTGACGTTCTGGAAGATCGGCCCGTCGACGTCGTCGCTCAGACTCTGGTAGTTGAGCGTCGTGCTCGAATTGTTGGTCACGGTGTAGCAGAAGTTGACCGAATCACCCTGCGTGACATCGAGTGAGGTCGCGCTGCCGCACTGGTTCGGGTCGCCGTTGTCGAGCGCAAGGCCGACGGTCAGGTCGATCCCGCTGCCGCCGCCACCCATTGCGCCGATGATCTGAAAGCCGGTGCTGCTGCCCGCTGTGGTGATGCAGGTCTGGATATTGGTCCAGGTC
>JBAVZT010000395.1:0-4503 GCA_049588955.1 Rhodanobacteraceae bacterium
ACGGTATGCCGAACCGCAGCTACATCGGCAGCGCGGGTGGAGTGGATGTCTACCGCAACGACTCGGCATTCGGATTCGGCCACTACTTCGACGCCTTGGACAGTGAAGGCGATGCCGATCGCATGCCCGTCCCTGATCGTGACCGCCTGATGTTGGATAAACTCATTGTCGAAAACCCGGACCAACTTCGTCGGCGGCTCACCGCAGTCCCCGCACCAAAAGCCTCCGCGAAGACTGCCGATCGGGTCGCCATCAGGAGGATCAATGAAAGGCGGCTCACTGGTGAACTGGATGCATCCGGGACCCATGTACTGCTGCTGGCCATGTCGTACGATCGCGGCTGGCACGTGACGCTCGACGGCGCGGACGCGGACATTTTTCGGGTCGACTACGGCTTGAGCGGTGTCATCGTCCCTGCGGGCCGACACCGCCTGACGCTCATTTATACGCCGGTCGGCCGAGTCGCCGGGTGGTGGCTGGCTGCGACCGCGGTCATTCTCGTCATCGCTTTCAGATGGTGGTGGCGGGATGACACGGCGTACGGCCCGGCACCTTCGGTGCGCGCGACGACCAAGAACATTGTGAGAGCAAGTCTGTCACATTGACGTACTGGCCCAATTGACCCACGTCCCAAACAAGGATCAAGGCCGCAACTTCCGGTTTTCATCACGTCCGTAGCTCAGATAGTGCAGCGCGGCATCCATACCGGAGCGCGCCACATCGGGATTTGCAGCCAGGTAGAGCGCCGCATCAAAATCGTGCGGCAATTCCTCGCCCAACGGACGAAGTTGCACAGTGCACTTCTCCAGTACCGCATAGAACTCAATCGCTCCGAACACCGTATGGTAGACGCGCACCGGCTTGAATGGCGAAACACCCAGATCGAACAGCGTCTGCAGCACACCTCGAAACGATTCCGGTGTGAAATGCCAGGCATGTGCATCAATATATGTGTCGGAACTGATCAGGTAGCTTTGTACAGCGCCTCGCAGCGCATCGATCGAGGACTTGTACAGCGGCTCGCCGTGATCACCCCGCCAGTGTCTGCCAGCATCATTGTGCGTGGTCAGCGCGAGCTGCCGAATCACACTCACCGCGTTGTGAAGTTTCCTCCGACGCAAGCTGGCACCCAACACATCCGCAATGCTGCTTTCGGCAATGAAGTGATCGAAACAGTAGCGCTTGTCAGGAACGACGAGAAAGTACAGGCCTCGCGGTCGGAGTATCCGCGCCACACCATTCAGGTGCCGCACCAGATCGGGTTGATGCTCAATTGCATGGCTGCTGACGACCGCATCGAACTCTGTCGTGACTATCGAAAGATCTGCGGTCTCCGACACAAAGTCGATGGATGGGCATGAGTCTGGATCCAAGCCGTGAAGCTTGGCTTTTTCTTTGAGTGCACTGGTCGGAAGCACATCGAAATAGCGCACATTCGGCCCGATCGCCGCGGGGCTGGCCAATGGACCAATTTCCAGTATCGAGGCGGTTGAATCAAGCAACGCGACGAAGCTTGCACGATTAGTGATGGACGATCCGCTCCGCCCTTCCATTACGCCGAACGTCCAGTAGTGATCCTCCAGGTCATCAAGGCCCAAGCCATGCAAGTCGGTGTAAGTGCGACGGTACAGCTCGCCGTCGAAGTCGGGCGGCAGCTCGTTCATGCGTTCGTCACGATCGCTCGCGTCGCTCCATCCAAAAACTTGCGTCCAGTTCCGATCGCGTTGCGATCTACGAGTTTTGCAGGATCACCATGCTCTGTCCGAGCGGAGCATTCCCGAAGGGTGCTGCGCCCCCATCGACAAACTCCACAATTTCGTAACCGAGATGACGGCACCAAGCTTCAATGGTGCTTCGTTCAATAAACGTATTCAGCGGATGTCGTTCCTGCAGTCCGTGCCGCAAAGCCTCGACTGTTCTGTCGAATACGTGCCAATGCAGGTCGGATGCGGGACTGAACTCGAGAAAGGAAAAGACTACTCTGCCGCCAGCCCGCAATGCCGTCTTCATTTCTTCCAGATAGACGTATGATTCCTCGTGGAGAAGATGAGTAAAAACGCTGAATGCACAGATCATGTCCGCAGACGCCCGCGATATCGGTACGGACAGTTTGCGATGCAACTTGAACTTGTAGCCGGCAGGACATTTTGTCTTGGCATAGTCGAGAAGCGACTGAACGATGTCCGTGCCGAGATAGTGGATCTCCATTTTCTCGCCCAACACATGTGCGAGTCTTCCACTTCCACAGCCTATGTCCACAAGCGTCATGCCGTCGTTCAAGCCCGCGTAACGAAGAACGTCGTATTCGATTTCGCCGATTGGGCGGTAGGCGCCACCTACTGCCAGGCTCATCGCCTCATCAATCGGGTGCTGTTTTATCAGACTGGCGACAAGCGCCTCATAGTCTTCGACAAAATGGAACTGCGCCATATGGGATGTACTCCGACCGTGCCAACCACGTATTCTACAGGCCTGAGGCCGTGGCAACGCTACATCCGTCGCCGGAAATTGCGTACGCCGCTCAGAGTCCATCACGCCGACGCAGCCGAGCCTCATCAATTGAACTTGAACCGAGCCTTTCCGAAAGATTAGTAACACGTGTCGAAAGCGACAACGCAACCTGATAATCCACCGGCCGGCCGGATACTCGTGCTCGGCATGCATCGCTCGGGCACCTCCGCGCTGGCGCGCGTGCTTGGGTTGATGGGGGCCTGGATTGGCGAAGCCGACGATCTCTTGCCGGCACACGCGAGCGACAACCCGAGCGGGTACTGGGAGCGGACGGACGTCGTCAATGTGCATCACGAATTTCTGCACGAGGCAGGCTATGCATGGGATTCCCTCGCGGGGTTCGACTTCGACGTGGTCGATGTGGGACTTCGCAAGCGATTGCAAGCCGGCATCCAGCGCATTGTCGAAGCGATCGAGCCGCAGAGCCGGCCGTTGCTGTTGAAGGATCCGCGTCTGTGCCTGTTGCTGCCGGCCTGGCGTGCGCAGCTCGAGAAGCCGGCCTGCGTGATAGCGGTGCGCGATCCGCGTGAAATCGCGGCGTCGATCCGCCAGGGTCCGCGCGGCGCGTACACTTCGCATTTTCTGCTCGCGCTGTGGGAAAAATACATGCGCGGCGCGCTTGCCCATCTCGTCGGCGAGCGCGTCATGTTTGTTTCCTACGAACGATTGGTCGCGAATCCGGAGAGTGAGGCCGAGCGGGTTCTGGATGGGTTGCGCGCGCTCGGTGTCACCTCGTTGCACGCCGCATCACCGGACGCGTTACGAGAGTTCATCGATCCGAACTTGCGCCGCAGCGAACCGCTGTCGCACATGACCCTGTCTCCGGATCAGGCCGATCTTTTCGCCTGGCTTGAGCAGCAGTGCGTCGCGGACGGCCCCGCGTCGGTTTCCGGCTTTCCCGACGGCGCGCCGCCGGATGCTGTGTTGGCCGAGTACGACAAGGCATTCGCGAGCAACGCCGAACGTGCGCGCCAGCAAGCGCTCGGCGACATGAGCGGCCGCCTTGCGCAAGTCGAAGCAGCCGTTGCGCACGAGCAACGGCGCCTGCTCGACGAGTTGGCGCAACAGCGCCAGCACAGCGACAGCCTGGAACGGGAACGCGAGCGTCTGGAACGGGAGCACGAACGGCTCAATCGCGAGATCGAGCAGCAAACGCACGCGCTCGCCGACCGCGAACGCGAACAACAACGACTGCAAGGCGATCTTGCCTTCGTCTCGACGCATGCGAGTGAACGCGCCCAGGCGATAGAAAAGTTCAAGCGTTCGCTATCCTGGCGGATTACCTGGCCGTTGCGGGTGATCCTCGACCTGCTGCTATTGCGCCTTCCAAAGGCGCTCGAACAGGGCCTGTACAAACTCTACTACGCGATTCCGGGACTGAACGAGGAACGCAAGCGCAACGCGATCTTGTGGATCCACGCACACCATCCATGGCTGTCGCGGCACACGCTGTCCTATCGACTGCTTCAGAATGAGCGAGAACTATCCGACATGCGCGCGGTTCCGAAAAGAATGGATGCCGATCGCGCGAAGGAGTTCGTTGCCGCACTCACCGATCCACCACTGATCTCGATCGCGATGCCGGTTTACAACGTGGAGCAGGCCTGGCTCGACGCCGCTGTAGATTCAGTGCGCACGCAATATTATCCGCATTGGGAGCTTTGCATCGTTGATGACGGCTCGACGCGCCCGGAGACGCTGTCGGCGCTAGCAAAACTCGAAAAGGATACTGACCAGCGCATCCGGGTTCAACGACTGAAACGCAACGAGGGTATCGCCGGCGCATCAAACGCCGCGCTGCGCATGGCCAGCGGAAGCCATGTCGGGTTCCTCGATAACGACGACGAGCTGACGCGCGATGCGCTGATCGAGATGGTACGGCGCATCATCGTCGATGACCCGGATCTGATCTATTCCGATGAAGACAAGCTCAATGATCAGGGGGAGCACTTCGAGCCGCACTTCAAACCGGACTTCAGCCCGGATCTGCTC
>JBAVZT010000396.1:0-3980 GCA_049588955.1 Rhodanobacteraceae bacterium
TTCCCGCACCGAGCGCGAACACCCGTGCGCGGCGCGGAACCCGGAATGCCGGCACCAGGCGAAAGGTGAATCGCACAGCGGCCGGGCTCGCGAAGATCCAGTCGTCGACTGCAGCGGTCGCGCGCAACGCGGCGCGAGCGGCGGCGACATCGTCGACATTGCGCAAGGTCGAACCCGGCAACGCAATCGCTTCACCGCCAAGCGCGCGCACACGCGCAGTCAACGCAGCACACTGGCCGGCCGGACGCGTCACCACAACCGTGGACCCGGCCAGTGGTAGTGGATCGGTCACAATGGATGAGGTGACTGACATGCCTGCGCGATAAAATGCCTGTAACCGATCATACGCGCATGTCAGGCGGCCTCGAGTTCAATGCGGTCGCCAATCAGGCGCCCAATCCGGCGCCTGATCGCAATCCGGTAGATCCAATGCCTCCGATGCAGCATAACGCTTCGAATAATGACGCCGAACGCGAACGCATGTGCGCGACTCTGGAGCGAAAGATCCTTGCGGAAATCCCGCTTGCGCGCACAATGCAGCTGTCCGTGCGCGGCTACGATGGCGTCAGGCTAACGCTTTCCGCAGCGCTCGCGCCCAATATCAACGACAAGGGCTGCGCATTCGGCGGCAGCCTGGTCAGTCTGATGACACTGGCAGCCTGGGGCTTGATCAAGCTCGCGCTCGATGCCAGCGGTGTCGACTGCGACATCTACGTCAAGGACAGTCGGATCCGCTACCTCGCGCCGGTCTGGCAGGATTTCGATGCAATTGCCGAGCTCGCCGAAGATCAATCGTTCGCGGCGATGTTCGATGCGATCGACGCGCGCGGCAAGGCCGGCGTCGAGACGCGTTGCCATGTGCCATTGGCGGACCGCAGCAAGGCTGCAATGCTGGTCGCGACGTTCGTCGCGATCGTACGGAGCTGACCATCAGGGACCGCTGATCGATTCAACCCAGGCGGCGCCGAGCGTGTTTTCCGGATTCAATCGCGTGGGGTAACGTGCCGAATATCAGAGCATCGCCGGCATCGGATGCGGCACAATGGATGATGGAGGTATCAGTCATGGCTATTTCGATTCGCCCGGCGGCCATCCTGCTGACCATTGCGCTCGCTGCGTGCGCGTCGGCCTCGACCCGTTCCAGGGAAACGCTGCTCGATGAAACCCTGCAATCCTACGCAGCCACCCTGCGCTGGGGCCATATCGCGCAGGCACAGTCTTTTCTCGCACCGAAATACCGCGAGCAGCATCCGCTGACATCACTCGATCTCGCGCGCTATCGGCAAGTGCAGGTCACCTGGTATCACGACACCCCGGCCGTGCCAGTCGATGCCGGCGAAGTCACGCAGACGGTCGAGATCGGACTGGTCAATGTCAATACCCAATCGGCGCGCAGCGTCGTGGATCACCAGGTCTGGCGCTACGACGAGTCCGCCAAACGCTGGTGGCTGACGTCCGGTCTGCCGGATATCAGCCACCGTGAATAGTGGCGGCTGAACGCAGAGCCCACACGCCAGTCCCTGTCCCATTCCTCAACCCTCAGCCCTCACAGTATGTCCGACATCATCCAGCGTCTGCCGGGCTTTCTCGGCAACCATCTTTATCTTTCGCTCGGCTTCATTGTCGTATTGATTGCGCTGATCGTGCTCGAAGGTCAGCGCTTCCTGCACGGGTACAAGTCGTTGACGCCCGGCGGCCTGACCTTGCTGATCAACCGCGACAATGCGCTGGTCATCGATATGTCGCCGCTCGCCGACTACGAAAAGGGCCACATACCCGGGGCGCGGCATGTACCGCCCGGACAGTTCGATCCGGAACACAAGGATCTCGCCAAGGTCCGGGATCTCGCTGTCGCCGTCTACTGTCGCAACGGGCAATCCTCGGCACAGGCGGCCCAGCGTCTGGTCAAGGCCGGTTTTTCCCGAGTCTACTGGCTGAGCGGTGGTCTGCGTGCATGGACCGAAGCGCAACTTCCGCTGCACGGGAAACGCAAGTGAACGCCGCGCCGGCGCACCGATTTGCCCGGTGACATGGCGCAGAATCCGTGAGCGCGCGCGTCAGGCGGGGTGCGCGCATGCGCGCAGCGTGGGATAATTCGCGCCCATCCAGGAATCCGATCGGAGCAGTACCCAAATGGCAGAAACCACCAATGGCACGGGCAATGGTCAGCCCCAGGCGGCTGATCAGCCGCAACTCAACCTGCAACGTGTCTACACCAAGGACGTTTCGTTCGAAGCGCCCGGGGCGCCGCAGATCTTCCAGCAGCAAGCCCAGCCGAACGTCGAATTGAATCTGACCCAACGGGTCGCCCAACTCGGCGAGTCCGTGTTCGAGGTCGTGTTGAGCGTGACTGCCACCTGCAAGATGGAGGACAAGACCGCGTATCTGGCCGAAGTCCATCAGGCGGGAATCTTCGGTCTGACCGGATTCGATGCGAATCAGCGCGAGGCAGTATTGTCGACCTACTGCCCGAACGTGCTGTTTCCGTACGCGCGCCAATCGATTTCCGAACTGGTCCAGAACGGCGGGTTTCCCCCGTTTTTGCTGCAGCCGATCAACTTCGAGGCCCTGTACGCCGATCAATTGAGACGACGCGCCGAAGCCAAGGACAAGGATCAGGCCGGCGAAAGCGCCAGCGCCTGAACGTATGATCGCGCTGCCGGTCGCGGTACTCGGCGCCGGCTCCTGGGGCACCGCGCTGGCGGTGCTGATGGCACGTCGCGACATTGCGGTGACCTTGTGGGCACGCTCGCCCCAGGCGGTCGTCGACCTGGCCGGCGCGCGATGCAATGCGCGCTATCTGCCGACGCTCCGATTCCCTGAAAACCTGCACTTGTCGGGTGTGCTCGAGACGACCGTGCGTGATGCCGGCACCGTCCTGATCGCGGTGCCGAGCCATGCCTTCCGCAGTGTGCTCGATGCTGCCGCCCCCTGGATCGCGCCCGCAGCCGGCATCGCCTGGGCAACCAAGGGGTTCGATCCGGAATCCGGACGCTTTCTGCACGAAATCGTCGCCGAACGTCTGCCCGGGCATCCGGCGGCCGTGCTGACCGGGCCGTCGTTCGCGCACGAGGTCGCGGCCGGGCTGCCGAGCGCGCTGACCGTGCATTCCAGCGACATGGTTTTTGCGCAGGATCTGGCCGACCTCGTCCACGCGCCGACATTTCGTGCCTACACCGGCACCGATGTGATCGGTGCCGAACTGGGTGGCGCGATGAAGAACGTGCTCGCCGTAGCGACCGGCGTCGCCGACGGCATGCAGCTCGGCCTGAACGCGCGCGCCGGGCTCATCACACGTGGCATGGCGGAAATGCTGCGTCTCGGCGTTGCGCTCGGCGCCCAGCCGGAAACCTTGATGGGATTGGCCGGACTCGGCGATCTGGTGCTCACCGCCACCGGCGATTTGTCGCGCAACCGCCGCCTTGGACTGAGTCTCGGCCGTGGCGAATCGCTGGCCGCGACGCTTGCCGACATCGGCCAGGTGGTCGAAAGCGTGCAGACGGTCGACACCGTGATGAAGCTCGCCGAGCGTACCGGCGTGGAGCTTCCGATCAGCGCGCTGGTGCAACGCGTGCTGCACGAGGAAATCACCTCGAAGCAAGCCATGCACCTGTTGCTCGAACGCGCGCAGAAATCCGAATACTGATACCGCTCATGCGATCCCGGGCCCGGCTTTTTCCGCGGCGCCACGCCATCGTCGGATTCCGCGCTCCCATCAGCTTTGCAGGATGGGTTGAGCGCAGCGAAACCCATGCGGTCGCGCCCGATTTCGATGGGTATCGCTGTTGCTCCACCCGTCCTACGAGGCCGGCCCCTGCGGGACCACCGCCACCCGCCGCCACCTGCGGCACCCAACGCCAACCGCCCGCTCATCGAAGTAGCTTTTGCTCTCGCTCCGGGTGCCGTACGCGGTGCAGAGCATCGCAGCCGGCGGCGGGAACACCCGAAGGGCGCCAGCACATGGATGTGCTGTCGCGAGG
>JBAVZT010000397.1:0-6029 GCA_049588955.1 Rhodanobacteraceae bacterium
TGTTCGGCCACGAGGCCGGTGCCTTCACCGGCGCGCAGCGGCGCCGCATCGGCCGCTTCGAGCAGGCCGCGGGCGGGACGTTGTTTCTCGACGAGATCGGTGACATGCCGGCCACGTTGCAGACGCGTCTGTTGCGCGTGCTCGCGGCGGGCGAGTTCTATCGCGTCGGCGGACGTGAACTGCTGCGCGCCGACGTGCGCGTGATCGCCGCGACCCACCAGGATCTCGACGCACGCGTCGCGCGCAGCGAGTTCCGCGCCGATCTGCTGCATCGGCTCGATGTGCTTCGCCTGCACCTGCCGGCGCTGCGGGAACGCCGCGAGGATATTGCGCTGCTGGCCCGGCACTTTCTCGCGCGCGCTTCGATCGAGGCCGGCGGCGGCCCCAAGCATTTTTCGCCGGCCGCACTCGATTGGTTGCGCGAACGGGACTGGCCCGGCAATGTGCGCGAACTGGAAAACCTGTGCCGGCGCGTCTCGGTCCTGAATGCCTCGCGCGAGATTGGCGTCGATGCCGTTGCGTCGCATGGTGGCGCGGCGCAGTCGACGATGCCCATGGCCGCAAGCGAACGCACCCGTGGTGCGGATGCGCCAGAGACGCCCATATCAACCGGTTCGCCGGGACCAACCGACTGGAGCGAAGCCTTGCGGCGTTGGGCGGACGGACAACTCGCGGATGGTGGCCGGTCGGTCCATGCGCGCGCGCGCGCCGAACTCGATCGCGTGCTGCTCGACGCCGCGCTTGCGGCGCACGGCAATCATCGACAGAACGCGGCCAAGGCGCTCGGCCTCGGTCGCAACACGCTGACGCGCAAGCTGGGCAGCTCGCGCAGCCGGGGAGGCAAGTCATGATCGAGACCATTCGCGTGCGCGACGCGCGTGCCGCAGATCGCGATTTCGTGGTCGAATGCAATGTCGCGATGGCTTCGGAGACCGAGGGCAGGACGCTCGATAGCACGGTTCTCGACGACGGTGTCGCGGCGGTTCTCGCGCAGCCGCGCCACGGCTTCTATCTGATCGCGGAGCGTGCCGGCGCGCGCGCCGGCTGTCTCATGATCACGACCGAATGGAGCGATTGGCGCAACGGCGACTGGTGGTGGGTTCAAAGCGTGTACGTGATACCGGACGCGCGTCGTCACGGGGTATTTCGAGCGCTCTATTCCGAGGCGGAACACCGCGCGCGTGCTGCGGAGGATGTCATCGGGCTGCGACTCTATGTCGAGCGCGACAACCGCGCCGCGCAGGCGACCTACCGGGGAATGGGCATGCATGAGACAGACTATCGTCTCTACGAGCGTGGCTTCGGGTGATTTTCGTGGCGATGGGAACGGCATGCCGCGGGTGGGATCGGGTGGGTGGATGCGAAGGCGATGTCGGTTCGCATCGAATGCGGGCCGATGGATCCGGCCCGAGTCCATGACAGCGCAGACACAAGCGCCCGGATTTTTCGATCGCGTGCGGCGCAATGCGAGCGACGCCTGGTCGCTTTTCGCGTTTCCGTTACTGGTCGCGCTCCTGCCCTGGAGGGTCGGCTTCCGTTTGCTCAGGCGCATCGCGCGAGGTCAGGGCGCGCGCCTGACCGGCGTCGAGTCCGCCTGGCACGCAGCGCAGCCATTTCTGCCGGCTGCGGATGAACAATCCTGGAAACATCACTTCCAGTTGTTGCGTCTGGTGGAACGTGTCGACACCTGGCTGACGCTGCTGCGCAGCGAACGCTGGTGGCGCCGTCGCATCCGTGTGGAGGGTGCCTGGCCTCCTGCGGGACAGCCTTGCGTGTTGCTGACCTATCACTGGGGCGCCGGGCATTGGGTCTGGATGCCGTTGCGAGGGCACGGTATCGATGCCTATTTTGTCGCCAGACGGCCGCAGGCGACCGATCTGGGTGCAAGCCGCGTCGCCCTTTTTTATGGGCGCCTGCGCAAGCGCGCGCTGGTGCGCATCGGCAGTCTCGGGCCTTTGTTCGTTGGTGGCAGCGCCGAGCACATGAGCGAGGCCTTGAATGCCGGGCGCAGCCTGGTCGGCATGCTTGACCTGCCGGTACGCGCAGGCCAGCAGGCCGTGCGCGCGCCGTTGCTGGGTGGCAAAGCGCAGTTCCCGACTGGTCTGGCGCGCGTTGCCGAGCGCAACGGCGTTCGCGTCGCACTTTTCAGTTGCGGCCTCGATTTCACCACCGGATTGCGCGATCTGCGCATCGAAACACTCCCGCTCGGCACAGCCACGGCACAAGTGCTCGAACGCTACGCGCAACATCTGGACCGACGCTTGCGCGAGTCGCCCGAAGCGTGGCACCTGTGGTCGCAGGCGGCGATGATGTTTGCATCGTCGAACGAGCCGTGACGGCGATCGCCGCGCTACCGCAGCGCCCGCTGCAGCAAGGCGCTCAGAAGTGATAACCCTTGTAGCGTGTGTTGTGCGGCGGCTCCTCTTCACCGGCCGGGCGCCCCGTCGTGTAGTAGTACATGGCGATCGACTGACGCCGGATGTGCTCGGGCGCCGCCCACGGATTCGGGTGGCCGTGGAACGTGTCCGAACGCGTCGTGAACACGACCGCGCGGTTGAACTCGGGCTCGACGCGGCGTACCAGATACTCGGCGCTGGTGTCCCACAGCTCGAGTTCGCCGCCATATTCGCGGCGCCAGTCGGGAGTCAGATAGATCAAAACGTTCAGGCGCCGATGTGCTTGCAGTTTTTCGTGCCAGTTGAAGTCCGCATGGACGCCGAGATGATCCCCACGGCGGCTCAGGTGCAGGCCGCCGCCGACCAGATGCGGGTCCGGCAACAAGTGATCGATGCCGGTCAGCTGCTCGAGAAAGCGCACGAATACGCCGGCATTGAGATCGTGTATGGCCGCACGCAGAGGATCCGGGAAGTCTTCTTCGCGTGAGGTTCCGAGCTTCATTTCAAGGCCGCGCGCACCGAAATGATCCCAGGACACCGGATCGTCCGGTCGCGGAAATACGCGTGCGAGTTCGCGAGCCGTCTCCGGCTTCAGGAAATCGTCCATGACCGCATATGGATACGGGCTTGCCGTCGCAAAACCCGCGGCGCGTTCGAGCGCCAGCGACTCGAGCCTGTCAAGATCGAAAACGTAGGGCATACAATAGGGACAAACGGCTGCTACGCGATGATAGCAGGCATGCCGCAAGTCCTTATCGCAATGGATTCATCGTGAAACGAATCGGCATCATCGGCGGCGTGCGCATTCCGTTTTGCCGCAACAATACCGCGTACGCCGACGTCGGCAATTTCGGCATGTCGGTGAAGACGCTGGGCGCGCTGGTCGAGCGCTTCGGGTTGCACGGTGTCGAACTCGGCGAAGTCGCGTTCGGCGCGGTGATCCGGCTGGCCTCCGACTGGAATCTCGCGCGCGAGGCGGTGTTGTCCTCGGGCCTCGCGCCGACGACGCCGGGAATCACGACGGCGCGCGCATGCGGCACCTCGCTCGACAATGCGATTCTCGTCGGCAACCAGATCGCGACCGGCCAGATCGAAGCCGGCATTGCCGGCGGTTCCGATACCACCAGCGACGTGCCGATCGTCTATTCGCAGGCGCTGCGGCAACGTCTGCTCGCCGCCGCTCGCGCGAAAAAGCCGCTCGACAAGGTGAGGATCGCGCTCAGGGATTTCTCGCTGGCCGAACTCAAGCCCGCATTCCCCGGCGTTGCCGAACCGCGCACCGGCAAGTCGATGGGCGAGCATTGCGAGATGATGGCGCGTGAATGGAATATCGCGCGCGAAGATCAGGATCGCCTCGCGCTGGAAAGTCATCGGAAACTCGCGGCGGCCTACGATCGCGGATTCTTCGATGATCTGGTCGTGCCGTTTCGCGGCGTTGCACGCGACAACATCCTGCGCGCCGATACCAGCCTCGAAAAACTCGCCGCGTTGAAACCGGCGTTCGACAGGACTTCGGGCAAGGGCACGCTGACAGCCGGCAATTCCAGCGCGCTGTCCGACGGCGCAGCCGCGGTGTTGCTGGCCAGTGAGGATTGGGCGAGCGAGCGGGATCTGAAGATTCAGGCGTGGTTGACCCATGCGCGCGTCGCGGCGGTCGATTTCGTGCACGGCGAGGGCCTCTTGATGGCGCCGACCATCGCGGTGCCGCGCATGCTCGACGAAGCCGGCGTGACCCTGCAGGACTTTGACTTCTACGAAATTCACGAAGCCTTCGCCGCACAGGTGTTGTGTACCCTGCGTGCGTGGGAGTCGGCCGACTATTGCCGGACACGTCTCGGGCGCGAGCAGCCGCTTGGTGCGATCGACCCGGCTCGGCTGAACGTCAACGGGTCGAGCCTCGCCACCGGGCACCCGTTTGCGGCGACCGGCGCGCGCGTGCTTGCTACACTCGCCAGGATGCTTGAGGAAAAAGGGTCAGGCCGCGGGCTGATTTCCATATGCACGGCCGGCGGCATGGGTGTAACGGCCATCGTGGAGCGAGACTAGCCGATTGCGAAAAGGCGCCTGCGACAGAATCTTGCCGTACTCGGGTAACATCGCACTCAGGGGTGCCGAATGGAAACTTCGAACCAAGCACTGATCCTGACCGGTGTGCTGCTGCCCGGCTTCGAGGCCGAGACGGCGTGGCCGGCATTGGCGAACTATTTCGGCATCGAGCGCGAGCGTCTCGACAAGCGGGTACTGCCGCGTGCGCCATTGGCCATCAAGCAGGGTGCCGACGCCGACAAGCTGCACGCGCTTGGATCGCAGATCCGCGCAATCGGTGCCGAGGTGCAGATTGTCGATGTCGACGATCGGTCCAACCTGTTCGTATTGCTCGACAATCGCGCCCGTGGACCGTTGCCGCACGCCTTCGTCGAGGAAGCGGTTCGGCGTGGCGACTGGCTTCCGAGCATCGATGTGGCAGAGGCCGGCAGCAGCGACTGGAAGCCGTGGCATGTGTTGAACGACGAGTCGGATGCCGTCGAGTCAACACCGGCGCGCCATTTCGACCGATCCGTCGAAAAACCGGCGGCCGATGTGTCTGCGACACGAGCAGAACCCGGCAGCGCCGCTGAGGAGTCGCAACCCGATCGGGCTGTCCCCGAGCAGGAAGTCGATCAACCCGCAACGGCGCCGGAACCGGCCGCGCCATCGCAAGTGGTGGAATCGGCAGTGGATCCGGTGCCTGAACCTTCGATGGCGGAGCCCGAACCTTCGGTGTCGGAGCCCGAACCTTCGGTGTCGGGGCCCGAACCTTCGGCGTCGGAGGCTGAACCTTCGATATCGGAGCCTGACCCATCGGTGTCGGAACCGAAGCCCGCCGAACCCGCGCTGGAAGCGGAATCCGAGCCGACCCTGGCAGAGCCGATATCCGACGAAGTTGCCGCGGCGTTGAAGCGTGATGATGTCGAAAATGCGGATCGCGAGGAATCCCGCGACGCCGAGGCAGACTTGACGATGTCCCCCGATGCCGATGCCTCTCCGACCGAAAAGGAATCGGGTCCGCCCGCGGACGTCGGCGAAACGCAGGCGATGGAAACACCGGCTGCGCAGGCGGATACCGCGTCGCTGGCTCCTACGGTCCAGATGGAGTCTGTGCAACCGGCCGGACCGCAAACCACGATATTGAGCGTGGAGGACTGGGCCGCCCTGGGCAGTGGCAGTCCCCTGCGCAAGCAGACGGCCGCGCAGCAGGATGCATCGCACGATAACGCGCGTCAGCGTGCGGTCGCGGATGCGTCATCGAAGAGGCCGGAGGATTATCCGTCCGGCGCAACCACGATCGTCGAACCAGCCAACCCGGGACTGTGGGAGCGGATCAAGCGCCGGATCCGCCGCTCGCGGCCGTCGTAGCACCGCGCTGCACGGTCGTGCAATCGGGCGCGGCGGATCAACTGCCGAACTTGAAGAGCGACGGCGCCCAACTCCCGCTGCTGCCGTAACTCATGTTGCGGCGCTTGCGCATGCGCTCGAGCAGTTCCACGCGACGCGCCTCGGCCCATTCCACGCGTGCCATCTTGAGGTCGGCCGGATCGATGCCGCGGCGAGTGGCCTCCTCGGTGCGGTATGTAACGAAATCCTCATATGCCT
>JBAVZT010000398.1:0-11182 GCA_049588955.1 Rhodanobacteraceae bacterium
GTGCTCCACCAAGCCCGTTGAGCACGACCGGATGAGCGGGTGCGGAGCGCAAAGCCTTTTCGTAGGCGGCGAGGGCTGCCGCACTGTCGCCGCAGGCGAGCGCTGCGCTGCCGAGATTGCACAGCACTTCGACCGATCCCGGTGCGGCGCGATGCAGCGATTCGAACAGCGCGCGCGCTTCGCCCGCCGCGTCGCCGCGCAGCAGCGCGATGCCGTAAAGACGCGCCGCTTCGACATGCTGCGGATGATTTTCATGCAGTCGGCGCGCACGTTCGATCGCCTGCGCGGTATCGCCTGCGGTGATCATTGCCGCGATGCGGTCGAGTTCCGCCGCGATCGCATCGGCCGTCGCCACGTTCACCCGTCCTCGGCCAACGCTTGCAGCTGGTCGGCCTGATCCTCGCGCGTCAGCGCATCGATCAATTCATCGAGATCGCCATCGAGCATCTCGGGCAGCCGATACCAGGTCAGATTCACGCGATGATCGGTGATGCGGCCTTGTGGAAAGTTGTAGGTGCGGATGCGCTGGCTGCGATCGCCCGAACCGACCTGCAGACGCCGCGAGGCGGCGCGCTCGGCCATCTGCTGCGCGCGTTGATCGTCGAGCAGGCGCGCCTTGAGCAGCGACAGCGCACGCGCGCGGTTCTTGTGCTGGCTGCGCTCATCCTGGCATTCGACCACGATGCCGCTCGGACGATGCGTGATGCGGATGGCCGAATCGGTCTTGTTCACGTGCTGCCCGCCGGCGCCTGATGCGCGGAATGTATCGATCTTCAGATCCCCCTCGGCGATCGGGATTTCGTCGACTTGATCGGGTTCCGGAAGGATCGCCACGGTCGCTGCCGACGTATGGATGCGGCCCTGCGACTCGGTCTGCGGCACGCGCTGCACGCGGTGGGTGCCGGATTCGAACTTGAGCCGTGAGAATGCGCCGGCGCCCTCGATGCGTGCGACGGCTTCCTTGTAGCCGCCGTGTTCGCCCTCATGGCCGGAAAGTATCTCGACCTCCCACCCGCGGCGTTCGGCGTAATGCAGGTACATGCGCAAGAGATCGCCGGCGAACAGCGCCGCCTCGTCGCCGCCGGTGCCGGCGCGCAGCTCGAGAAACAGGTTGGCCTCGTCGCGCGGGTCGACAGGAACCAGCAGCAGATTGAGTTCCCGATCGAGCCGCTCGCGCTGGGTCTCGAGCAGGGCGATCTCTTCATTGGCGAGATCCTTCATCTCGGGTTCGCACAGCATCATTTCGGCGGCAGTCAGCGCGCGCAGCGTGCGATCGTACTCGCCGAGCACCTGCGTGAGGGGCGCGAGACGCGCGTGTTCGCGCGAAAGCTCGCGCAGACGCCCCGCGTTGGCGAGCACCTCGCCGCTGGCGAGCAGGTGTTCGAGTTCCTGCTGGCGTTCGGCAAGTTGCTCGAGCTTGCGCCGGATCGACGGATTCATGCGTCCGGTTCGGCCGGATCGTGGCCGGCGCCGGCATCGAACAACCGCTCGGCTGCGCGCAGCAATTCGACATCGCCGCGCAGCGCGGCGGCGCGCAGATTGGCGCTCGGTGCATGCAGCAGCCGGTTGGTCAGGCTGTGCGCCAGATAGCCGAGCGCCTCTTCGGGCGACTTGCCGCGCGCGATCAGATTTCGCGCCTTGGCAAGCAGCTCATCGCGGGTGGCTTCGGCGTCCCCACGCAGCGCGCTGACCGGATTTCTGAGATCGAGCGCACGCCACCAGCCCATGAAGGACTCGACCGACAACTCGATCATCGCTTCGGCTTCGCGCGCGGCCTGCTGGCGCGAAACCAGGTTGTCATCGATGACTCGGCGCAAATCGTCGATCGTGTAGAGGAATACGTCCTCGAGTTCGGCCGTGGCCGGCTCGATATCACGTGGTACGCCCAGGTCGACCAGGAACATCGGCCGGCGCAGGCGCGCGGCGATTGCGTCGGCCACCAGCTCGCGGGTCAGAACCGGCGAGCGACTCGCGGTGGAGGCGATCACGATGTCCGCCTCGGCCAGGTGCTTCGGCAGATCGGCCAGCGCGATCGCGTAACCGCCGAGGCGTCCGGCCAGCGCCTGGGCGTTCTCGAGCGTGCGATTGGCCACGATGAGCTGACGCACTTTGGCTTCGGTCAGATGACGTGCGGCCAGTTCGATGGTTTCGCCGGCGCCGATCAGCAGCACGCAGGCCTTGCCGAGATCGGCGAACACGCGCGCGGCAAGGCGCACGGCGGTAAACGCCACCGACACCGGGTTGGCGCCGATGCGCGTGTCCGAACGCACGCGTTTGGCGACGGCGAACGTGTTCTGGAGCAGCCGATCGAGCGGTGCGCGCAGGGTTTGCGCATCGCGCGCCAGGAGGTACGCGCTCTTGACCTGCCCGAGAATCTGCGGTTCGCCGAGCACCATCGATTCCAGACCGGTGGCGACCCGGAACAAATGGCGCACTGCGTCCGCATCGTGATGACGGTAGAGGAATTCGTCGAGTCCGACGCCGCTCATTTCCCGGTGGCGGTGCAGCCAGTCCGCCGGCGTCGATTCGGCTCCGGCGTCGACCGTGCAGTAAAGCTCGGTGCGATTGCAGGTGGACAGGATCAGCGCTTCGCGAATGCCGGGTTGCGCGGCCAGTTCGATCAGGGCATGCCCCGTGGTCTCGGGCGCAAAACTTACCCGTTCACGCAACGCGAGCGGCGCGGAGAGATGGTTGAGTCCGATGGTGATCAGGGCCATGCGGGCGGTAATCGGCTAAGCTAACAGGGTAGGTGCGCGAGCACTCCTTGCGCCCTCGCGCGAGTGCCATTCGCGCCCGGCGCAGCGTTCCGCACAGCAATGTGAATTGTGCGGGTGCTGCCGCACAAGATCAAGCAACACAAGGCCTTGCATGACTTACCGACATTCTGATTCAAGATCCATCGAGGCACGCTGGATGGGCATGCGAGTGGCCGTGTGCTTGCTGCTCGCATTGCTCGGTGGCTGTGCCACCACCGGTCCGGCCGCGCACGGACAGAGGCAATTGTTTCATGCCGCGGTGCAACCGCCGTCGCCGAAGGACGACGTGATGCTGCACCTGCTTGCGGCGCAATTTGCCTTGCAGCGCAATGATCTGGAATCCGGCGCGCGCGGTTTTGCCGAGGCCGCGCAATTGTCCGCGGATCCACAAGTCGCCGAGGAGGCGACGCATCTCGCACTCGCGGTGAAGGACTGGTCGCTGGCCCGCTCGGCGCTCGATCGCTGGCAAACGCTGGCGCCTGCCGCAGACGGCGTGCAGCAGGCGCGCGCATGGATTGCACTGGGCAGCGGGAATGCCGACGCGGCATTCACCGATCTGGTGACGATGGCCGCGCGCGACAACCCATCCGGTTGGCGACAGATCGCCCAGTTGCTGCTTGCCGCTGACGACAAGTCGGTGGCGACGGCGATGCTCGATCGCCTGGCGACGCCTGAGCGCCTGGGAGAAGAGGAAACGACCTGGATCGCCGTCAGCCAACTCGCGTTCAAGCTCGGCGACAACGCACTGGCGTCGCGATTGTCCACTGCCGCCGTGAACCGATTCCATTCAGCGGACGCGTATGCCTGGGCCGCGCGCCTTGCGTTGCACGAGGGCGACAGGGCAAGGGCGCGCAAGCTCTACGCCCAGGCGTTGCAATCTGCGCCGGACGATCGACAACTGCGCGCAGGCTATGCGGCACTGTTGGCCGAGATGGGTGATAACGCAGGTGCCGCTCGGGTGCTCGCGGTCGGGCCGCAGGACGATGCCACGTACGCCGCGCGCGCCGCGTACATGGCACGTGCCGACGACAAGCCCGCCCTCAACATCCTCTATCGCGAACTCGAAGCCGACGCGTCGCCGCGCTCGGATGTGCGTCTTTACCTGCTCGGCCAGGTGGCCGAGCTGCTCGAAAGGCATGCCGAAGCCCTGGGCTGGTACCGCAGGGTTTCGCAGGACAGCGACAACTGGTTCGATGCACAGACGCGCATCTGCGTTGTACTCGATCGGCAGGGCAAGACGGCCAGCGCCCTTGATGCCCTGCATCGATTGCGTGCCGAGGTGGGCGATGACAACGAACAGCGCAGGGATACCTGGCTGGTGGAAGCCGATCTGCTGACGCGTCATCAGCGCCGCGCCGAAGCGTTGGCGGCATACAGCGAAGGACTGGATGCGCTGCCGGACGACCTGCGTCTGCTCTATGCGCGGGCGATGATAGAGGTGGATATGGACGAGCTTGCGGCTGCCGAGCGAGATCTGCGCCGCGTGATCGAGCTGAAACCGGACGATGCCGAGGCGCTCAACGCGTTGGGTTACACATTGGCCGATCGCACCGGGCGCAAGCAGGAGGCGCTGGGCCTCATCCGGAAAGCCATCAAGCTCAAACCCGACGAGCCGGCGATTATCGACAGCATGGGTTGGGTTGAGTATCGGCTCGGCAATACGGCGGCTGCACTCAAGGATCTGCGTCGCGCTTTTGCGCTCCAGCCCGATCCTGAAATCGCCGCGCACCTGGGAGAAGTACTGTGGATTGATGGCAAGCACGCCGAGGCACTACGGGTATGGGAACAGGGGCGCAAGAAGAATGCCGACAACAAGGCCTTGATCGAGACCATGCAGCGCTTGACCCGATGAGCGCGTCGATCTGCCGGCCAGGCCGGGGCGGTTCGCGTTGGGGCATTGCACTCATTCTGTTGGCGGGGTTGGCCGGTTGCGCGGCACCGCTGGTGAAATCCGACCGCGCGCATCTGGCCGTCCAGAATGCGCGCGAACATGCGCTGGCGGCACAGACCCGCTGGCGGCTCGAGGGGCGGCTTGCGGTATCGGACGGTCACGGCGGTGGCAGCGGCACGCTTGACTGGCGTCAGGACGGTGATCGTTTCCGGGTCGAGGTGCACGCGCCGATCACCGGCAAAACCTGGACGTTGAGCGGGGACGACAGCCACGCTGTCCTGAGTGGCCTGCGCGCGAAGCCGATAGCGGGTACCGATGCCGCCGAGCTGCTTGAACGCGAGCTGGGCTGGCATGTGCCTCTCGCGAATCTTGCCAGCTGGGTGCGTGGCGCGCGGGCCACAGGAGCGGCCGAGATCAGGTTTCGTGCCGACGGCTTGCCGGCGGAAATCGATCAGCACGACTGGAAGGTCGAGTATCGCGATTACGATTCCGCGAGCAGGCCGGCATTGCCGTCCAGGATCTTTGCGAGTCGTGACAGCTATCACGTGCGCCTGTCGGTACGGCGCTGGTCGCTGCCATGAACGCGGGTGGTTGGAGCAGCTGGCCCGCGCCGGCCAAGCTCAATCTGTTTCTGCATATCGTGGGCCGGCGCAGCGACGGATACCATCTGATTCAAACCTGTTTCCAGTTGCTCGACTGGGGCGACCAGGTGCATCTTCGCGTGCGCGATGATGGAGCGCTTCGGCATCACGCGGTGCCGGATGGCATCAGCGCGGATGAGGAACTCGGGATGCGCGCGGCTGCGGCCTTGCGCGCGGCAACGGGATGCCGCCGCGGAGTGGACATCGCGATCGACAAGCGCATTCCACTTGGCGGCGGACTTGGTGGTGGCAGCTCCGACGCGGCGACCGTGCTGATTGCGCTCAACGCCATCTGGGCTACCGGTGTCGACGAGAATGCGCTCAGCCGGATTGCGCTTGATCTTGGCGCCGACGTCCCGGTGTTCGTGCGCGGACACTCGGCCTGGGCGCAAGGCATCGGCGAAGAGCTGACGCCGCTCGCACTGCCGGAGCGCTGGTATCTGGTCGTGGATCCCGGCGTGTCGGTGCCGACCGCACAATTGTTCAATGCGGCCGAATTGACACGCAACACCGTGCCCCTGACAATTCGTCGTTTCCTTTCCGGCGCGGCGACGGGAAATGCGTTCGAGCCCTTGGCGCGCGCGCGCTTCCCGCAGGTTGCGCGCGTGCTGGACTGGTTGAGCTTGCATGGCGATGCGCGCCTGAGTGGCTCGGGCGCGTCGGCATTCCTGCCGGTGGCGTCCCGGGCGGCCGGGGCAGAGTTGGCGAGGCGATGCCCATCGCCGTTTCGCTGTCATCTGGTGCGCGGCGTCGCGCGTTCGCCATTGCTGGATCGGCGTGACGCATGGTCTCGGGAAGCGATTTCAGTTGGGGCGTCGCCAAGTTGGTAAGGCACGGGGTTTTGATCCCCGCATTCGCAGGTTCGAGTCCTGCCGCCCCAGTTATTCATGTTGCCGGGCAGCGTTCGGACCGTGCGGCAGTCGCACATGATCTTTGCAGCCGGGGATGCGACATGATGGAACGGGTGGCACAGTCAGGTCGCCGCATCGGACTGGCGGACCGATCGGATGAATTTCGGCGGGGTGAGGAGTGAACACCAAGGTGGACACGGCAGGCATCCTGATATTTACCGGCAATTCCAATCGCAAGCTTGCCGGCGCGATTTGCGAAGGACTCAACGTCCCCGTCGGAAAGGCCCTGGTTGGTCGATTCAGCGATGGCGAAGTGCAGGTCGAGATCGAGGAGAATGTGCGCCAGCAGGAAGTGTTCGTGCTGCAGTCCACCTGCGCACCAACCGCCGACAACTTTATGGAACTGCTGGTGCTGGTGGATGCGCTCAAGCGGGCTTCTGCTGCGTGCGTAACCGCGGTCCTGCCTTATTTCGGCTACGCGCGGCAGGATCGGCGGCCACGTTCGGCGCGGGTCCCCATCACGGCCAAGGTCGCGGCACGCATGATCGGCGCGGTCGGAACCGATCGGGTTCTGACCGTCGATCTGCATGCGGATCAGATCCAGGGGTTTTTCGATATACCGCTGGACAACGTGTATGCCTCGCCGGTGTTGCTTGCGGACATCTGGCGCTATTACGGGTCCGACGAGTTGATCGTCGTGTCGCCGGACGTAGGTGGTGTGGTTCGCGCGCGCGCAATTGCCAAACGTCTGGATGACGCGGATCTGGCGATCATTGACAAGAGACGGCCGCGAGCGAACGAGTCGATCGTCATGAATATCATTGGTGATGTCCAGGACAAGGTTTGCGTCATGGTCGACGATATCGTGGATACGGCAGGAACCCTGTGTTCGGCCGCTGCGGCGCTGAAACTGAACGGAGCACGCAAGGTGGTTTCCTACTGCACTCACGCCGTGCTTTCAGGATCGGCGATAGCGAATCTTGATGCGTCGCAGGTCGACGAACTGGTGGTCACCGATACGATTCCCTTGAGCGCCAGCGCGCAGGGTTGCGGGAAGATCCGTCAGCTTTCGGTGGCCGAACTGCTGGGCGAAACCATACGCCGCATCGCGTTTGGCGAATCGGTCAGCTCGTTGTATGTGGATTGAGAAGACATGACGTATTTTGACTCTCCTGGTCGCGGGGGAGTCCAACAACTGCCGCGAGGCAGTCACTATCAGTGAGGCAACAGACAATGGCAACGATTCATGAAATTCCGGTGCAGGGCCGCGAGGACGGGGGGAAAGGTGCGAGCCGCCGCCTGCGTCGCGCGGGCAAGGTGCCGGCCATCGTGTACGGCGCGCACCTTGATCCTGTCAGTGTGCAACTCGAACACAAGGATGTCCTGCTCGCGTCCAAGCACGAGTGGTTTTACTCGTCGATCCTCGATCTGAATCTCGGAGGCGATCGACAAAAGGTATTGTTGCGCGACATGCAGCGTCATCCATTCAAGATGCAGATCCTGCATCTGGACTTTCAGCGGGTCAGTGAAAACGAGAAGATCCGCTTGCGTGTGCCTCTGCATTTCCTGAATCAGGAGAAATCGCCCGCCGGCAAGGCCTCGGGCGTGGTCGTGATGCACGAGTTGACCGACATTGAGATTGCTTGTCTGCCGCGCGATCTGCCAGAGTTCATCGAAGTGAATCTGGCCGACATTGATATCGGCGACATCATTCACTTGTCCGAACTCCAACTGCCCGAAGGCGTGGAAGTTCCCGAACTGCGCTTTGGCCGGGAACACGACATCGCGGTCGTCGTGGTTCGCGAAATGCGCGAGGAAGTCGAGGAAGTACCCGAAGTCGCGGAAGGCGAAGCCGGTGCAGCGGCGCCTGGCATTGCGCCGGCAACCAATGTCGAGGATGTGGCTGCGGCCGACAAGGGCGAGGAGTAGGAATACCGGCGTCGCCCGCACCTCCCGTTGGTGGGACGTGGCGGGCGTCAACCGGGTTTTCCGCTTCAACGACGATGGCTGGCCTGAAACTTCTCGTCGGCCTCGGCAATCCCGGCGCCGAATATCTTCGCACCCGGCACAACGCGGGGTTCTGGCTGGTCGATGCGTTGGCGCAGCGTGCAGGCGTGCGTTTTGGCAGCACGTCAAGGCTGCAAGGGGACAGCGCGAAGGTGGATCTGGACGGGCGAACCCTGATGGTGTTCAAACCCGCCACGTTCATGAACAACAGCGGTATCGCGGTGGTCTCGGCATTGCGCTACTGGAAAGCCGAACCCGAGGAAATGCTGATCGCACATGACGACCTGGACCTGCCTGCGGGCGCGGTGCGGTTGAAATTCGACGGCGGGCATGGCGGTCAGAACGGCCTGCGCGATGTTCATGCGCAGCTTGGGCACGGAGCATTCCATCGCTTGCGCCTGGGCATCGGTCATCCGGGCGACAAGGATCGCGTCACTCCCTGGGTGCTTGGACGCCCCGGCAAGGGGGACGAAGCGGCGATAATCGGCGGGATTGCTCGCGCACTCGATGTTTTGCCGCTGGTGGTTGCGGGTGACTTCGATCGCGCCATGAAAGAGTTGCATACGCCGCGGGATTTGGACGAGAGCGGTGAACCGTAAGCTGGAGACTTGGTTTGCCTTGCATCCGTGCCGCTCATTCAGGCGGCCACAACGAGCGGCGTCCGGCGTCTGACATTACGGGGAGCCTATGGCCATCAAATGCGGCATCGTCGGATTGCCGAACGTCGGCAAGTCGACTTTGTTCAACGCCTTGACCAAGGCGGGGATCGCCGCGGCGAATTTTCCATTCTGCACGATCGACCCCAATGTCGGAGTCGTGCCGGTGCCGGACCCGCGCCTGCGCGAACTCGCCGATCTGGTCGAGCCGCAGAAGATCATTGCGACTGCGATCGAGTTTGTCGATATCGCCGGCTTGGTCGCCGGTGCATCCAGGGGCGAGGGGCTCGGCAACAAGTTCCTCGCGCACATTCGCGAAGTCGACGCGATTGCGCATGTCGTGCGCTGCTTCGAGGATACCGACATCGTGCATGTCGCCGATCGCATCGATCCGCTCGCGGACATTGCGACGATCGATACCGAGTTGGCGCTGGCCGACCTCGAATCGGTCGACAAGGCTCTCAATCGGGTCGAGCGCGCCGCCAAGGCAAACGACAAGGAGGCTCTCGCCAAACGCCCGGTGCTGGAAAAACTGCGCGTCGCGTTGAATCAAGGCAAGGCCGCGCGGGCAATTGGCCTTGATGCGGACGAGAGATCGCTGGTACGAGATTTGTTTCTGCTGACGTTGAAACCGCTGATGTTCATCGCCAACGTCGCCGAGGACGGCTTGGTCGACAACCCGCATGTGGATCGGGTGCGCGATCATGCAGTGGGCGAAAGCGCCGAAGTGGTGGTGATCTCGGCCGCGATCGAAGAGGAACTCGCGCAGCTGGGAGAAGATGATCGCGATGAATTTCTGCATGACCTCGGTCTCGACGAGCCGGGTTTGAATCGGGTCATTCGTGCCGGCTACCAGCTACTCGGGCTGCAAACCTTTTTCACGGCCGGTGAAAAGGAAGTGCGCGCATGGACCGTGAAGAGAGGCTCAACGGCGCCGCAAGCGGCCGGGGTGATCCATACCGACTTCGAGCGCGGCTTTATCCGTGTCGAAACGATTGCCTTTGACGATTTCATCCGCTTCAAGGGCGAGGCTGGCGCGCGCGAAGCGGGTCGGTTGCGCAAGGAAGGCAAGGATTACGTGGTGGAGGAGGGCGATGTTCTACACTTCCTGTTCAATGTCTGAGGCGCGAGATTTTTTCGACATTGGCGGGAGTCGCGGCAAGATCTGAACAGTTCGCACTGCGTGTAGCGGCCCCTCAGGACCCGGCGATCCCGTTGTTTTGCGGCGTTGATGGCGCGGGCGGATGAAAGCTGCCGGGCGGCCTCGTTGAACGCTCCCGGATTCACCGTTGGCGGGATCGAGGGGCACCCGTTTCCACGGCTGGTCGAAAGGAGCACGCCAGGAAGTACGGCTTTTTCGGCCGCAACATGCCGCATTCTGATCTCGGCGTTTTCAGATGCGGTGGTGAGTGCAAGGGTCTGGCGCGAACCAGGTTTGAAGCTGCCCGCCGATCTTTTGAATCTTGACAGCCATTGTCCGCGGCAGGACAATGCGCGGCTCTGTGTCAATGGCGTACGCTGCGCCGAGCGCGGTCGGGCTGCAACGTGGCCGACAGGTAAGTGGAACGCCGGAGGCTTGGCGACACCCCAGCTCCCGCGGCCGATGTGTGGACGAGGCAAACCTGATATCGGAGGGATACCCAAGCGGCCAACGGGGGCAGACTGTAAATCTGCTGGCTTACGCCTTCGGTGGTTCGAATCCACCTCCCTCCACCAAGGTATGGCTTGCGGCACATCCAGATGGAGGTGGATGAGAATCACCGAAATGGAAAGTCCGGTTCGACAAATTCGTCAGGAACTAAGTTGAACGCGACGCGAAAAGCGGCGCGGCCCGGAGGGCGAAGGGCAGGATGCCCGGAGTAATCCACCTCCCTCCACCAGGCAATTCCCCGCTTTTCAGCGATCCACCCTCTGATCGCGGGAGTAGTTCAATGGTAGAACTTCAGCCTTCCAAGCTGATCATGCGGGTTCGATTCCCGTCTCCCGCTCCAAAGGACAGAGGACAGAGGTTGAGAACACGAAAGCCCGGACTATAACCAGAAGTCCGAGGGCAGAAATGGCGGGAATGTCGTCGGAACCGTTTCTGTACTCGGCCTTGGGTCCTTCGATGCTCATGCTCACGTAGCTCAGTCGGTAGAGCACTTCCTTGGTAAGGAAGAGGTCGTTGGTTCGATTCCAGTCGTGAGCACCATTGCAAAAGCAGGGCTGAGTGCCAAAGGGCTGAGGGCAGAAAAGCACGACAGCGCCGCTCTTGATCCTCAGCCCCTGGCTCTTAACACCACTCAAAATCAGCGACAGGTAACGCACACATGTCCAAGGAAAAATTCGAGCGCAAGAAGCCGCATGTGAACGTGGGCACGATTGGCCATGTGGATCACGG